>PLMO01000056.1:0-6580 GCA_003142515.1 Bacteroidales bacterium | reverse complement strand
CCGACCGGGAGTCCCATCTTCATGGCAAGGACACCTCCCATCATATCGCCGAAATTCCCGGAAGGAACGGAAAAGATGATCTTTTCAGATTCAGAAAGACGCAACCTGGACCAGGCATAAAAATAATAAATGATTTGCGGGATAAGGCGGCCGATATTGATGGAGTTGGCTGAAGAAAGCGAAAGGTTTTCCAGCGCCGGATCTGCAAAAGCCTGTTTCACCAAAGCCTGGCAGTCATCAAATTTGGCATTGAGCGCAAGTACATGAACATTTTCCCCAAGGGTAGTCATCTGTTTCCGCTGACGGTCGGTGACTTCCGTTTCCGGGAAAAGAATGACGGTCTGCACATTATCGAGACCATAGAAAGCATTGGCAACGGCGCTGCCGGTATCTCCCGAAGTCGCCGTTAGTATCAGCAGCTTCCGGTTTTCGATATGCAGGTAATATTGCATCAGCCTGCCCATCATGCGGGCGGCAAAATCCTTGAAGGAAGCGGTGGGTCCCTGGTCCAACCGCATAATATACTTCCTGCCGGAAACGTGCTCAATCGGTACCGGATAATTGTAGGAATCTTCTACAATCCTTTTGAGTTCTTCATCCGGGATCTGGCCGGCAAGGAATCTCCGGCTCACATCAAATGCGATTTTGTGATAGGGAAGATCTGCATACTTCGTAAAAGAAGCCGGATCAATAACAGGAATCCGTTCAGGCATGAATAATCCGCCATCGGGGGCAATACCTTTGAGCAGAGCCTGCTGAAAGGTTACCGGTAGTGTTTTCCGGTTCGTGGAATAGAATAAAATCGGATCTGGCATAATATTATTCTTCTTTTTTAATCCGTGCTGAAGAGGCGCCTCCGGCAGAAAATTCGGGGAAGGTCACATGGATTTTTAACCCATCCAGAACCGACAATGCCTGGTCCAGGTCTTTGATGATGTCGTCGGGATGTTCACCTCCGATGCACAACCGGATCAGGTTATCGGGGATCCCGGCCAGTTTTCGTCCCTCCTCTCCTTGCTGCGAATGCGTTGAGATCGCAGGAATTGTAGCTACAGACTTGATCCTCCCAAGATCGGTCGCCCGCCAGATCATGGTTAGCGCGTCAAATACCTCCCGTGTTTTCTTTGCATCACCTTTGATCTGAAATGACATAAGGTGGCCGTAACGGTTTACCTTTCTCCCATACAATTCATCAAATTCCGAATCCACTAAAAACATGTAACGGCTGGCCAGTTCATGCAACGAATGGGATTCCATCCCCAGGTAATCAACGCATTCTACTTGTGGGTGTTTCTCAAGGAATTTTGCGACAGTAGTAGTGGATCGGCTGAAGAGATCCATTCTTGACCTGAGGGTGCGGATATCATTCAGCGCAAGGATCGCATTCATCGGAGAAACATTGGGCCCGTTATCCCGGTTAGGCAATAACTTCAGGTATTGGGCAAAATCGGCTTTCATTTCGGGATTATCGATATTGCTGGTAATGTTTTTTCGCGCAATCACAGCTCCGCAGATCCCAAAGCCGCTGGAGAATAGCGATTTCGTCACCGACTGTACCACGATATCGGCTCCGTAAAGAAGGGGTCTTAACAGGGCTGGGGTTGCCACAGTTGAATCGATGATCAGCGGAATGTTGTATTTATGCGCCAGGTCGGCAACTGCCTTGATATCGAAGAATCCGAGGCAGGGATTGCTGGGCAGTTCGCCATAGAGAAAACGCGTATTCTCATCGATCCGGCTTTCCCATTCCTGAAGATCGGTAGTATTGATCACTTTTCTCCATTCGATGTTGCGGTCGTACTGTTTGCGCATCATGAACTGTTGGTAGGTTCCACCATAAACCTGGGCCGAAGCGACAAAATTCATGGGTTTATCAGATTGACCGTGAAAGGTCACAAGGAATGGGTCGATAGCGCTTTGAATGGCTGCCATCCCAGATGAGGTAGCGATACAAGAGGTTTCGAAATCCCCTCCAAATCCTTCCAGGAGCGATAAAACTCCTTCCAGGTAATAGATACTTGGGTTTGCAATCCGTGAGTAGCACCAGGTCGGGATCCTGTAACCGAGGGCTGCCTCCATTTCATCGGCATCGCGGTATCCCTGGGATGTCGACATATAGATGGGTTCAATGATGGATCCCTGGTTGAAATCAAGAGCTTCCTGCATGGAATAGATCCCATGAACGGCAATGGTGTCGAAACGGCAGGATTTCATTTTTCGCCGGTATTCTGCATGCCATAGCGATGCACGTTTAGCAGCTTCGAGGTAAGGGTTTGTTCCCGGATTCGTCATATCTTCAATAACAGAATCGTTCGTTGACTTTTTAATAGGCTTGGGGATATGTGTTTCCAGCCAGGTCTTCCTTCATTTTCACATCCTTATCAATAGCATCGAATGCCTGTGACAGATCGTTGATCAGGTCAGTTTCATCTTCAATTCCAATTGAAAAACGGATCATGGAAGGAGAAATCCCTGCCTTTCGCATTTCTGTTTCTCCCATTGCCGAATGTGTGGTTGATGCCGGGTGTGTGACAATGGATTTGCAGGTTCCAAGATGTGTGGCATGGGTGATGATCACCAGGGAATCGATAAACCGGGTAGTCTGTTCATAATTTCCTTTCAGCTCAAAAGACATTAGTGAACTGCACCCTTTCATCTGTGGTTTGATCAGGTGATGATACGGGTTGGTTTTAAGGCCCGGATAATTCACAAAATTCACTTTCGGATGTTTTTCAAGGAATGTGGCAACCACCATGGCATTATGACAATGGCGATCCATCCGGAGTGCAAGTGTTTCGAGCCCGTTAAGGTTAAGCCAGGCATTGAAAGGTGCCATGGCCGGACCCAGGTAACGGATGCCATTCTGGCGAATGCCGTTGATCAATTCCTGTGGACCGCACACGATGCCGCCGAGGGCCGTTGCATTGCCGCAAATGTATTTGGTGGTTGAATGAACTACTATATCCGCGCCAAGCAGGATAGGCTGTTGCAGGGCAGGTGTTGCAATTGTATTATCAACAACCAGAGGAATTTTTTTTGATTTTGCCAGGGCAGCCAGCGCCGGGATATCGGCAATAAACAAGGATGGATTACTGGGCGTCTCCACGAAAAGGAATTTTGTATGGGGGGTGATGGCTGCTGCCCAGGCATCGATGGATTCGGGATTTGTGACCCAATTGACAGATGCACCCATCCTTGGCAGCCCGACATTAAACAACCCGAATGTACCGCCATAGACTCGGTTTGAAGAAACCACATTATCGCCCGCCCCTACCAGGTGATGGGTTAGCAGGAAAATGGCCGACATGCCGGATGCAGCTGCTATGGCTGCTTCGGTATTTTCCAGGGCGGCCATCCGTTTCTCAAATACTTCTACCGTCGGGTTATCCCATCTGCCATAAGTGTAACCGGGTTTCTCCCCGGTGAAAATGGCGGCTGCCTCCTTGGCATCAAGAAATGGATAGGCTACCGATTGGTAGATCGGGGTGGACATTGAATCAGGTTTAAAACCTGTATTCCCGGCATGTAGTGCCTTGGTGTTGAAACCGTATTTTGACATGATAACCTCCCTGAGTTTTAATGGGTTTATGTTTAGAGAATTTGCTTTTCTGGATTAGGAACAAATATAGGAGATTTTTTTCACTCTTGGAAATTAGGTGGGAAATAAAATTGGTGGACGAGCCGACAGACGGACAGGTTAGGAAATAGCTAAATTCAATATGCCATTGGAACCTGGTAAGAAATCAGGTACGTAGATAGGATGCCCCGTTAACATCCAGAATTGCGCCTGTCATATATTCACTGCCTTCAGAGGCCAGCATCAGGATTGCATGGGCAATTTCTTCAGGTCTTGCTACACGGTTCAAAGAACTTTGTTGACGGATATCAATGCCTGCCTGTCCTTTGAGTTGTTCTGTTGTCATTTCGGTTTCAACATATCCGGGTGCGACTACACTCACATAGATATGATATTTGCCAAGTGCCCTTGCCATCGACTGGCTGAAGGAATTCAGGGCTGCTTTGCTGGCACCATAGGCAGGATGATCGGGTTCTCCGCGAAAGGCGCCCCGCGAAGAGACATTGACTATCCGTCCGCCACCCAGGCGGATCATCTCCTTTACTGCGAAGAAGGTCATGTGTGCCGGTCCGAAGAGGTTAACAGCCATGGTTTTTTCCCAAGCCTCATCCCATTCATCAAAACCTGCTTCTGCAATCGGATGAGGGATATAGACACCTGCGTTGTTGACCAGGATGTCGAGCCGGTTATATTTTCCGATGACAAGCGAAACAGCGGCTTTACTTTCCTGTGCAAACCGTATATCGGCCTTGATCGTGAGGTGTGAATTGCCGGGAAGCAGGGAGAGTGTTTCCTGTGCGGCTTTATCATTGGAGCTATAGGTAAATGCAACTTTTGCGCCTTGCTCCGCAAATGCCTGTGCGGTGGCTTTACCGATCCCCCGGGAACCGCCGGTGATGAGAACAACTTTATCCTTGAAGCTCATGTCTTTCTGGTTTGGAACGGCAAAGTTAACATTGAAAAGGAGTTTTTGACTAGCAACTTTTTTCTGATCTCAGGACGGTCGTCACGCGTTACGGCGTCACAAACATCCAACATTATCACTGATAAATCTTGCCTGAAACCCTAAAGTTGTCTAACTTCGCGGATTCCAAAAATCCGAAAAAATGAATTACGATATTATAGTCATTGGTAGTGGTCCTGGTGGTTATGTTGCCGCGATCAGGGCCTCACAACTGGGTTTAAAGGTAGGCGTTATAGAAAGAGCCGAACTTGGCGGAATTTGCCTGAACTGGGGTTGTATCCCCACTAAAGCTTTGTTGAAAAGTGCGCAGGTTTTTCATTATATCCAGCATGCATCAGAATATGGCATATCAACAGGAGAGGCAAAACCCGATTTTGAAGCTATCGTGAAACGAAGCAGGGCTATGGCTGACCAGATGAGCAAAGGCATTCAGTTTCTCTTCAAGAAAAATAAAATTGATCACATCCAGGGAATGGGGAAGATACTGCCGGGAAAGATCGTGGAAGTTACAGATCCAGCCGGAAAAGTGAATTCCTATTCAGCAAACCATATCATCCTTGCCACCGGATCACGTTCGCGTGAACTTCCCAACCTGAAACAGGACGGCAAAAAGATTATCGGCTACCGTGAAGCCATGACACTGCTTTCTCAACCGAAATCAATGGTGGTGATTGGCTCCGGCGCCATCGGTTCTGAATTTGCATTTTTCTATCATTCCCTGGGTACAAAAGTGACCCTCATCGAACTACTTCCCAATGTGGTCCCGCTTGAAGATGAAGAGATCTCCAAAACACTGGAACGTTCCTTTAAAAAAGCCGGCATGAAAATAATGACCAGTTCGACCGTTGAATCTGTTGATATCACAGGGGATATCTGCAAGGTTACTGTGAAAACGAAAAAAGGAGAAGAGATCNNGATATTGTGAAAGGCCCGGCACTCGCTCATGTTGCCTCCCATGAAGGTATCATCTGCGTAGAAAAGATCGCCGGTAAAGAGGTGGAACCGATGGATTACAACAATATCCCGGCATGTACCTATACCCAACCCGAGATTGCATCGGTTGGGATGTCGGAAAAAGCAGCAAAAGAAGCGGGATATGATATCCTCGTCGGGAAGTTCCCTTTTATGGCCTCAGGAAAGGCTACAGCAGCCGGCAACCGGGAAGGAATGATCAAGGTCATCTTCGATGCAAAATACGGCGAATGGCTGGGTGCACACATGATTGGTGATAATGTTACCGAACTGATAGCAGAAGTCGTGGTCGCACGAAAACTGGAAACCACCGGTAAGGAAATCATTGATTCCGTGCATCCGCACCCGACCATGTCGGAAGCTATCATGGAAGCCATAGCACAAGCCTACGGGGAATGCGTCGATTTGTAAGAATGCAGAATTAAAATTGAACATTGAATATTGAACAGCGAACAACGAACAGCGAACAGC
This sequence comes from Bacteroidales bacterium, assembly GCA_003142515.1. Taxonomy (GTDB): domain Bacteria; phylum Bacteroidota; class Bacteroidia; order Bacteroidales; family FEN-979; genus FEN-979. The sequence goes on along the minus strand of PLMO01000056.1, from coordinate 596 downwards.
GAATAGCAATGAATACAGATAAACCATGCTGATAGAGAAAAACCATATAGAAGGCCTTCTCGTTATAAAACCCGATGTCTTTGAAGATGAAAGGGGCTATTTTTTCGAGTCGTACAATGAAGAGAGATTCAGGCAACTGGGAATTGAGGTGAGGTTTCTGCAGGACAATGAATCGAAGTCGGGGAAAGATGTATTGCGTGGATTGCATTTTCAGGTTCCTCCCTATGAGCAGGGTAAGCTGGTGCGTGTTATAAAAGGAACAGTCCTGGATGTGGCTGTTGACCTGCGGAAATCATCGCCGACTTATGGACAATGGGTATCGATCGGACTTTCTGAAAAGAACAAATGGATGTACTGGATCCCGGCGGGATTTGCGCATGGGTTCCTTACACTGGAGGAGAACACTGTTTTATTTTATAAATGTACTCAGGTGTATCATAAGGAATCAGAAAGAGGAATTTTCTGGAATGATACTGATCTCAGGATCAAGTGGGGAATAGACAAACCTCTGGTTTCTGAAAAAGATAAAACCGCCGGCAAATTCCGTGACTTTGTGAGCCCTTTCTAAAGTATCGAAATAGATCGTATGTTTGAAT
>PLMO01000031.1 GCA_003142515.1 Bacteroidales bacterium | reverse complement strand
CATAGAAGCGAAATGGCGAAATAGCGAAATTTGAGTGATGTGAGATGTGAGATGTGGGTAATTTTATTGGTAATTTAGCCCTGCTAATTTTTAAAAACTTCATTAACCCCACCATGCTCAAGAATAAATTTTATGTCGTCTGGATCGGGCGGAAATCCGGAATTTATTCAGATTGGGATCATTGCAAGGTGCAGGTTGACGGGGTTGAAGGTGCCAGATACAAAGGTTTTGCCACACGGGAGATGGCAGAAACCGCTTATCATGATGATTTCGAAAAGTACCTGAAGAAAGACCTGAATGCACCGAAAATAATTGTTTGTTCAAATCCCATGATCGGGTCCCCTATCCTTGACAGCCTTTCTGTAGATGCAGCCTGTAAGGGCAATCCCGGAATTCTTGAGTACCGCGGTGTCGATACTAAGTTGGGGGCAGAATTTTTCCGGCTGGGGCCATTCCCCGAAGGAACCGTGAACCTCGGGGAATTTCTCGCCATCGTACATGCACTGGCCCTGCTCAAAAAAATGGATTCCGATTGGCCCATCTATTCCGACTCAAGAACTGCCATTGCCTGGGTAAAAGCTAAACGGATCAGGACCAACCTGAAACGAACAGCGAATAACGAACAGCTTTTTATCCTTATCGACCGGGCTTTATTATGGTTAAAGACCAACGAATACAAGAATCCTATTTTGAAGTGGGAAACGGCCTGGTGGGGAGAAATTCCTGCAGATTTCGGAAGGAAATGATTCCTGTAGTTTATTTTATTTTACCGCTAAGACGGAAAGATGCAAATAAGATTCTCTGTGAACCTCAATTATCTCTGTGGATCTCTGTGTAATAATTTTAAACGAATCCCCGAATAGAATTACACAGAGGAACACAGAGAAGGCACAGAGTGTCACAGAGATTAAGTTTGAATAGGTTAAAATTTAGCATCTTAGCTTTTACTATATAACTAATTTTTATAGGTAGATTGTCAAGATGTTAAATTTAACCAAAACGATTCATTTTTTCTTTATTTTAATTTGCCCTCAGGCCGGGCAGGCCTCGTCACCGCAATGCAGCGGTGACTTTTCTTTGGTTCTTTCTTTTGGTGGTAGCAAAAGAAAGAACATAGAAGGTGAGTATTTGTTATCTTGTTTGAAGTTGTTGAATTAATCCTCAGAAGGAAACTTTGCGGTGAGAAAGAACTTATTCGTCAGTCCCAGCCTTAAAAAAGCGTTGGATAGAAAGCATCCTCGATGTGGTTGATCTGCTCTTTTCCTTTGACAACAAGAATGGAAATGATGTCAAACCTTACCTCCGCGTCGAGGTTCATTATCCGGATATAGGCATTCGCCGCCCGGATGAGCGATTTCTGCTTATCGTGGGTTACCGCTGTTTCGGGTTCCCCGGCATAATTTGAATGACGGGTTTTCACCTCAACCACGACAATATATTTCCCTTCACGGGCAATGATATCGATCTCGTTTTTCCCCGATACCCAGTTCCTTTCAAGGATCTTATATCCTTTCTTTTGCAGGTACTCAGCGGCAATTTCTTCGCCCTTCTTCCCAAATTCATTATGTTCAGCCATAGGTTTAGTATAAAGGTGTCACGGAGTCAGAAAGTGTTAAGTATTAAGTGTTAAGGATTCTGTGAAGAGGTGTGTTTATGAGGTATAATTTCCCTGGTTTAATCCCAATTCTTAAAACTTAAAACTTAACACTTAATACTTAACACTACCTTATTTAAATATCAATTCAACTTCAGCTCCCACGTTAAGTCTGACCTTCCTTCCCAGTATCAATGCAAGATTATTCTCTCCATGGCCTGAAGGGAAATCGAAACAAACGGGGTAATTAAATTCAGCAACGGCATCTGCTATGATCTCATTGGCCGTCCTTCCGAAAGGAACCGTATTATCGTTCATCCGATCCATGCCGCCAATGATCAGTCCCTTAAGTTTGCTGAGTTTCCCCGCCCGTTTCAGGTTCATCAGCATCCGGTCGATGTGGTAGAGGTATTCATCCACATCTTCCAGGAAAAGGATTTTATCGGTGGTATCGATTTCTGAAACAGAGCCCATCAATGAATAGAGAACAGAGAGGTTTCCTCCTGTCAGCAGTCCTTCTGCCTCCCCGGTCCTGGCAAGGGGTGTAGCAGGATAAGAATAGCTTCTGATTTTCCCGAACAGCGCATTTTTCAATGTTTCCTGTGTATCATTGGGTGCGTCGTCGGATGTGATGTTGATGGGCATAATGGCATGAAGGGTTTCAATGCCCAGGTTCCTTTGGATATGGGAATGCAGTACCGTGACATCGCTATAGCCCACGATCCATTTCGGGTTTTTCCGGAATGCCGTAAAATCGACCTGATCGATGATCCTCACCGTGCCATACCCTCCCCTCGCGCAAATCACTGCACGGATCGAATCATCGTCGAGCATTTGCTGAAGATCAGCCAGCCGTAGTTCATCTTTACCGGCAAATTGATTGCATTTCCGGAAGATGTTTGTGCCTAGCACTACCTCCAGGCCCCATTTCTGAAAAACCCGGATGCTGGGATGCACTTCATCAAAGTTGATGCATCTTGCCGGCGCGATAATTCCGATCTTGTCGTCTTTTGTAAGATACGGTGGCGTTATCATTTTTTAAAATTCGCTTTTCGCCTTTCGCTGTTCGCTATTTACTTTGAAATTCAAACTCCGTTGATCAATATTCAATATTCCCTTCACCCTTTTCCCCTCCCCTGGCCCCTCCCCCAAGAGGGAGGGGTATTGGGGAACGGGTATTAAAACTTTGAACTTTTGTACTTCTTGTATTCCTCCCCCTCCCTCTTGGGGGAGGGGGCAGGGGGGTGGGGTATCTGTTTTTACTATCTTTGCCTAAAATTACAAATTTATATGGAACACCGGTCAAACGAAAAAAAATTTAAACGGTCGTTGGTTACTTCTGCACTCCCCTATGCCAATGGCCCTCTCCATATAGGCCACCTGGCTGGCGTTTATATCCCTGCCGATATCTATGTCCGTTTTCTCCGGATGAACAAGGAAGATGTCATCTTCATCGGTGGCTCGGATGAACATGGGGTTCCCATTACCATCAAGGCATTGCAGGAAGGCGTCACCCCGCAGGAAATTGTCGACCGCTATCATACCATCATCAAGAAATCATTCGAGGAATTCGGTATCTCCTTCGATATCTATTCCAGGACCTCAAACAAGATTCACCACGAAACCGCATCAGAATTTTTTCGTAAGATGTATGATGCCGGGCAATTCATTGAAAAAATAAGCCTGCAATATTATGATGAAGAAACAGGACAATTCCTGGCCGACCGTTACATCACCGGAACATGCCCTTACTGCAACTATGAAAAAGCTTATGGCGACCAGTGTGAGAAATGCGGCTCGTCGCTGAATGCAACCGACCTGATCAATCCTGTTTCTGTACTAAGCGGAAATTCTCCCATCCTGAAAGATACGAAACACTGGTTTCTCCCGCTTGACGAGTATCAGCCCTGGCTGAAAGAATGGATCCTGGAAGGCCATAAGGATGACTGGAAGACTAATGTTTACGGCCAATGCAAATCCTGGCTCGACCAGGGGCTGCAGCCCCGTGCAGTAACCCGCGACCTGAACTGGGGCGTAAAAGTCCCGGTGGAAGGAGCCGAAGGGAAAGTGCTGTATGTATGGTTCGACGCTCCTATCGGGTACATCTCGGCAACCAAAGAACTTACCCCCGACTGGGAAAAATATTGGAAAGACCCCCAAACCCGGATGATCCATTTCATCGGGAAAGACAACATCGTATTCCATTGCATCATCTTCCCGGCCATGCTCAAGGCAGAAGGCACTTTTATCCTGCCCGACAATGTCCCGGCATTTGAGTTCCTGAACTTAGAAGGAGAGAAGATTTCCACTTCACGTAATTGGGCTGTTTGGCTTCATGAATATTTGCTGGATTTCCCGGGGAAGCAGGATGTGTTGCGTTATGTCCTCACCTCCAATGCACCGGAGGCAAAAGACAATGATTTTACCTGGAAAGACTTCCAGGCCAAGAACAACAACGAACTCGTTGCCATCCTGGGGAACTTTGTAAACCGTACCATGGTGCTGACCCATAAATTCTTTAACGGGATCATTCCTGAGAAAGGGGCATTGCAGCAGAGCGACCGGGAAGCCCTGGATGCCATGGCACAATTTCCCGACAGGATCGCAGGCAGCCTGCGGAGTTTTCGTTTCCGGGAAGCGTTGAGTGAATTTATGAACCTGGCCCGGCTCGGGAATAAATACCTTACTGATAATGAGCCCTGGAAAACATTCCCTGCCGATCCCGGGCGCACCGGCACGATCCTGAATATTTCCCTGCAGATCTGCGCACAGCTTTCCATTGTAGGCGAACCTTTTCTGCCATTCTCCTGTGAAAAGATCCGCAAGATGCTGAACCTGCCGGCTTTGTCATGGGATGAAGCAACACGTCTCGACTGGCTTACCGCGGGAAATCCGTTAAATCCGGCCGATTATGTTTTCGATAAGATCGATGATGCACAGATCGAAGTCCAGGTTCAACGATTGCTTGACACGAAGAAAAGCAATGAGTCCGCCGTGGCGGAAGCTGCTGCCGGACTCCCGCTGAAACCAGCAAAACCGGAGATCACCTACGAAGATTTTGCCAGGATGGATATCCGTGTGGCAACCATTATTGAAGCTGAAAAGATCCCGAAAACCACGAAGCTGATGAAGCTAAAGGTGATTACCGGTATTGACCAGCGAACGCTTGTAGCCGGTATTGCCGAACATTTTAAACCAGAACAGGTCATCGGAAAGAAGATCATTATCCTTGCCAATCTTGAATCCCGGAAATTAAAGGGGATCGAATCCAACGGTATGATCCTCATGGCTGAGGACGCCGGAGGAAGGTTGTTTTTCGTTTCACCGGAGGAAGGATGCGGGGATGGTAGTTCTGTGAAATAGGGAGGAAGTGTTAAGTGTTAAGTTTTAAGTGTTAAGAGAGTGGTGAAAAATAATTAGCGAAAAGCGAAATGGCCCCAATTTCCCTACCTTTGCAGACCGAATCGGATGCTGGATGGTGGATGCTGGATGATCGAGGACTGCTGACTGCTGACTGCCGACTGAAGATAGAGGATGGAGAATCGAGAATGGAGGATTGAGGAACAGAGAATTGTAGTAGAAAAAATTATCAATTATCAATTATCAATTGTCAATTGAATCTGGCCCTGTAGTTCAATGGATAGAACGGAAGTTTCCTAAACTTTAAATGCAGGTTCGATTCTTGCCGGGGCTACAGAAAAAACCTCATTTCTGAAAAAGAAATGAGGTTTTTTTGTGAAATGTGAGAAGTGAACGGTGAGAGGTAAAGCCCGTAGGGCTTTAATATTTATAACCCCCGGTAAAACCGGGGGAATTGCCGGCCCGAAACCCGAAAACCCCGTAGGGGTTTAATATAATTGCCTGTGCAGAATTACAAATCCTGTAATCTTCCGAAGGGAATTTCAAATACCAATCAGCAGGGAGTTTCAGTGGAACATTCCTTAAGTAACTGCTGGATCGAAAACGTGCCGCGTCACGCGTCACGATTTTTCCATTCTTCATTATAATCAAAGCGGTTTAATCATAATTAAGGCTGGTCTTTATTTAATTTTTTTGCCAAATTCTTAAATAAGCTATTTCCCTTTAAAATAGTAATTCTTCAACCAGGATTTGAAGAGGGGATCAAGAAACTCGTTCTTACCGTGTTGTATGTCGATGATCTCTTTTTCACCAAGAGCATTTTTAATCCTGGTCACATTGGCCGAAGTACCCAAATGGTATCTCCTGATAATCTCACTTGAGCTTAGTCGGGTTTCTTCATTGATCATAGCCTGCAAATAATTTAGCTGCGTATTGCTAATTGATTCGGTAAGATTCTGAAACAATAGTCCAAGCTGCAATGTCAATGCTTCATGAGATTGGTCAATGATCTCATCGGTTATTTTCTCTATGCATCTCAACCAGCATTGTTGAGCCAGTTGCTGCACATAATAGGGATGATTTTCAACCAGTGAAGCTATCCGGATTGATTGCTCCGGTAAAATATCTTTTCCGGTAGCTTTGAATCGATTGGTGATAAATTGTTCCCAGTCAGAAGTCTTTATCTTTTCAAGGAAAATAATATCTCCGAATTTGTAAAATGGCATTGACGGTGAGGTAAACACATTCATCAGCATGTGCCGTTTACTCCCAAATAAACAATAGGAAACTTCCGGCTGACGCTGCCAGTGAGATCGCAGTTGTTTTTGAAAAGACAAGGTATCATTGTAAAAACCGATATTCTGGAATTCATCGATACAGAGAATGATTTTCCATCCCTTAGCCTTTGCGATCCTTTGAGGAAGATCAAGGATCTCGTCAGGTTGTTTTTTAACTTCTTCCCAGTTTAATCCAAGCGAAAATTCCTGTATATGATCGGGCGAGAAACTGATTTTCGGGATCCATTGTTTAAAAAATTTCTTCACAAACGACTGGATTTCCGAAAGTCTTGTAGCAGTTCCCCGTATGACCTGTTCGGCAAGGTTCCGGTAAAAATCATCCTCGGTTCTTACATTGAACAGATCGATCGAAATGATCCTGATGTTTGTGTTTTCTTCCCTGGTCTCATGTGCAGCTTTTTCGACCAGCGACGATTTGCCCCATCGGCGGGGAGAAATGATGATCGTGTTGATCCCGGATAAAAAATTCGTCTTTAAGCGGCTGATTTCTTCTGTCCTGTCGGTAAAATCATCCCCTGAAGCCAATTTCCCGAAGATAAAAGGTGTTTTCATGGTAAACTTTTTCACAAAGATAACTAACTATTTTGTAAGTTACAAATTTGTTAGTTACAATTTTGTTAGCTGAGGTCGTTAATCAGAGGTTGGAGGTCGGAAATCGGAGGGTAGAGGATGGAGGATTGAGAATTGAGGATCGAGAATGGAGAATGGAGGATTGGAGGTCGGAGGTCGGAGATCAGAGGGTTGAGGATCGAGAATGGAGGATCGAAGTCAAAATTCGGAAGTCGGAGATCGGAGGATTGAAGATGGAGAATGGAGGATTGAGGACTGAAGACTGCCCACTTTATAAACTTTTAACTTTACAAACTTTATGAACTTAACGAACTTTATAAACTAATGTATTCGTACTTCAGATTGAGGACGTATTAATTGTTAGCTCGCCACAGGCGAGCAGTGATTTGGCACGCGTCACAGACGCGCGCTAACGGGGCCGTTTTTTCGATTTTGGTGGTAATAAACCGATAAAGAAGAGAAAATCATAATCGAAATAAAAGGGTGAAATAAAGAACCGTGTAAAATTCATGATAAATTAGGCTCTTTATAATTTCGAGTGG
>PLMO01000145.1:39102-40642 GCA_003142515.1 Bacteroidales bacterium | reverse complement strand
GCTATTCTTGCCACCGTTTCAATTACAATGGCTGAAATCGCAGCCCCATAATCAAGGTCGATGTTCTCCATCGTATCATGTGTGTCATGGTACCCTGTCCGGCTGATATCATAATTCTCCATAAAAAGGATCACAGGTATCCCTGTATCTGAAAAGATGATTCCATCGGTATTATAGAGTGTGCTGTGGGGATCTTCCCATGTACGGATCTCTCCATCCGGACGGAGGTGCAAGGCCTTTGTCGGGATGGTCACGCCATCCGTTGTTCGTTGTCCCCGCTCGCATCCTTTTCTGTCAGGGGATTCATTCCACTTTTCTGCATGGATGTTCCAGGAACGACAAGCCTGGTAGGCATGGGTTGAAAGCTGCAGGGATGCTGCTGAATAGCCGGGTGCGATCTGGAAGATGTCATGGCCGGTATCACGGTTATGGGCAATCATATCCATCAGCACAATGCCGGTTATGTTTATTCCAGAAAGGTCACGAATCGTTCCATCGGATCGGTGCAGTTTCAGGGTTTGCTGAACCACATTCTGGCAGAAATTACGTGCACCCATGCAATCGGAAGGAAATTCCTCGCCGGTAAGATGCAGTAACCAGATATCCCGCTCAAGCCGCCCTTCTTTGGCCATCCTGAGGTATATCGGGGCAGCCAGCAATAATGTTGAAGTGGCAGAATGGTTGTCGTCGGCACCCGCCGCCGACAGCCTGGCCCCGGCGCTTTCACCGCTGCTGCCGTAAACATCTTCCATATAGGCCGTATCGTAATGATCGGCCATTATGACGGCTTCGCTACGGTTCTTGCCTGGAATGATTACGAGGATGTTCCGTTCAGATGCAGATCCTTCCTGATTGGCTTTCCATCCTCCATAATCTTGAAATTCAAAATCAGTCTCCCATTTAAAAGGTAATTCTCCGACTTCGGCATTTTTCTCCATACCCGCAGAAAGGATCTCTTCCCGATACCTGCTGATCATGTAATCTCCGAGCATTTCCAGGTCCCGGTGCGGATGAATGATATGTTCTAAGGTCGGCGGATCCTGGACCACATCTGCATTGTCTTTATTGAGAAACTTTCCATGTGCCAGGAAAAAGATCTGGTTCCAGTAGGCTTCTTCATATGTCCGGGTCGCTGTTTCACCGTATGTCAGGAATTCAGGGATCTCATCATTGCCAAAGGAGGGCCCGAGAATGGATGCTACAGCCGTCCGGATGGATTTCGCTTTTTCCTGATCCTTTGACCTCCCCGGGAAGGATTCCAGCCACTCATCCAGGCTTATATCCTTTGGAATACGTATGAGGTGTCGCGCAAATTCCCTGTCAAGGGGACGATTTCCAAGCTGTTCCCAGCTGTCGAAAAGTGCAAGAAGGTTAAGCGGTGTCTGATGAAGGTAATGATCATGGGCAGGATCAAAATTGTGCAGGATCGAAAGGAGCAGTTCCCTTCTCACAAACCTCGGCCAGAGTTCTATGGAACAGGCCGGATCTGGTTCTTTGACAGGATAACCTGTCAGGTATCCTGTTATAAGGTCATGGGATA
>PLMO01000145.1:37922-39067 GCA_003142515.1 Bacteroidales bacterium | reverse complement strand
AGATCGAGGGATTTCAGATTGGTGCTGAACAGGGTTTGGGCCATAGGGTCAACCTCTTTGCTGATCAGCAAGGCATCTTCATTCCGGTGGACCCGGTCCCAGCGGTTCGTCCGGATGTAGGTGTTGATGATAAAGTGTTCCAGGATACCTGCTTTTTCCCCGGGAAATTTTGGTTCATGCAGCCAACCGGATTGCGGAACACGGATCCCATGGACGTGTTCATTTCTTTTTACCAACCCTAACATGGGGATCTGGATCGCATTATACTGTTTTTTCTGAAGCTTGATATAATCAGGACTTCCCCATAGCATCATACTTCCCGGAAAAGGTAATAAAGCTAATTCACCTGTCAGGTATCGTTCTTTTATACTGGACGGCAACTTGCCGAAAGGGCGAAAGGTCAATAAATAGTCGATATGTGAAAAATCATCTTCATCATTAATAAGAAAATCCCGGGTCCAGGATGGCAGGGTTTCCATCTTCCAATATGCAAATGGATAGAAATCTCCTGCCGGAAGGATCCGGAATCCCAGGTTCTTCAAATGCTCTTCGTTCTTAACAGGAATCCCATAGGCATTCTTCAGAATCCATTGCATGAGTGATAGGAAAACCGACACCGGGACTTCCTTACCCGGTGCCTCGTAGAATGATTTCCAGAAAGCCTTCTCCGGTCCCTGCTCACTGGCCCCGAAAAAAGTCCATCGGACTCTTCCTTTATCGTCTTTTGTTTTCGACAATGCCAGCGGCAGTAATGATACATATCTTTCTCTTTCCGGCAAACCGGGATGCAGGATCAGTTCTTCCGGCCAGAAAATATTGTTGATGAGATTTTTTTGTTTGTGACCTGCAAGATGTGCAGGAAATTTACCGCTTCCCATTTGCACAATATGCTCCAGGATCTGTCTCCCGGTTTCTTCGAGCCCCGGTCTCAGCTGGAATTCCTCCTCAAATTCGGAGATCTTCCACCCATATTCATCCTTGTTTTCGAATACCCTTGAATCGATCTCGCCGGTATAGGGTGAGATTCCGTTCCTGGCCGGGGGCATATATTCGGAGTAAGCGCGCAAGGGATAATTATTTTCTCCTTTATACCAGGGGAATCCTTTTAAAAATTCAAGCCATCCGTGATTATTTATTGTTTTCAT
>PLMO01000145.1:28804-37915 GCA_003142515.1 Bacteroidales bacterium | reverse complement strand
ATTTATAGATCTTTCCGCGACAACACCCAATATACAATCCCAACCATCACCGTAGCGTAGATCAGGGGAACAGCGCAATCAAGCAATGACAGGTGTTCCTGTACATTCAACCCCATCAGTTTTTTCAATACAGGAAAATAGGGGTATTCAACAACACGGATAACGGAATTGACCGGGAGGAATTGGGAAATATTATTAGGTTGCAGTTTCGGTATCTTCAGGATAAAATAGAGAACGGGCTCTATGATCAGGGCATACAGGGTGAAGATAGCAATGGATAAGCCGGTGTTTCTTAATAGGAACCCGGTGAAAAATGCAAATACGAGAAATGAGAATAACTGGATGAAGAACCCACCGGCAAAACTGATCTTTTTAAACATCATCGTCATATCATAGCTGCCGGTATTTGCCATGCCAAGGATAAGTGTACCAAGGACAAGGATGAAGGTTATGAGCAGAGAGACCATGAAGATCAACTGCAGTTTTGATAGCAGGAATTCCGGGCGGCTCATGCCATTCACAATATTCTGCCGGATTGTTTTATTAGTAAACTCATTCGTGATCAGGATGATGATCACGATAGAAGGAAGAATCAGGATGTAGCGGATGCTGGCGAAAAATGTGATGTTTTGCCAGATATCAGGAAAAAAATATATCGTGACATGGGGGAAAGGGATCGGACTATGTTTGTTTATATTATCAATCCAGCTATTGATCGTAACCCCGGCCATCAGGATCCCAAGAAGGAGAAAAAGGAAATACAATCCCATCAGGATCCAGAAAACCTTATAGGTCAGGATCTTTTTCAGTTCGATCTTCAGCAGTCTCACCATGGATCAGGAATTATCGCGTAAGAGCTCCAGGAAATGTTGTTCTAAGGTTCTTTTCCGCTCGGAAAGATGGGTCAGCACGATGCCTTGTTTATAAAGAAATTCATTAACCTCTGCGGGCCGGATCTGATCCTTGAAATAAACCAGCCATTTATCCTCCGATCGCATGATGGAAGTGAAATTTGGATGCAGTGAAATGGCTTTCTGCAATTGTACCATGTTATTTGAAGCGATCTCGAGGAGTTCAGAAACTGCTAGCACCTCGCTCACCTCCCCATCGAACAGTTTTTTACCTTTGCTGAGAACGGCTACATGCGAGCAGATCTTCTGAACTTCATCCAGGAGATGGCTTGCAAGGATGATTGTGATCCCCTTTTCTGCCACCCTTTTGATCAGGTCGCGTATCTGTGCAATACCCTGGGGATCCAGCCCATTGGTCGGCTCATCGAGGATGAGCACATCCGGGTTGCCCAGCAGGGCAGAAGCTATAGCCAGGCGTTGTTTCATCCCAAAGGAATAAGTGCGGAACCGGTCATTACGACGATCAAACAAACCTGTAATCTGAAGGACTTCTTCGATATCATCATATGGCTTATCCTTAATATCAGCAACAATCTTCAGGTTTTTCACCGCACTGAGATAGGGAAAGAAATTCGGACTTTCGATGACCGATCCTATGCGTTTCCTGCTTCCCTTTGAAGGCGGTTTCCCGAACCATTCAAAAATGCCGGTATCATTTCTTACAAGGTCGAGAAGAATACTGAGCGTGGTGGTTTTCCCGCTGCCGTTCGGCCCAAGCAAGCCAAAGACCTGTCCTTTCTGAATCTCAATGAAAAGACCATTGACGGCCTGGATCCTGCCGTATTTTTTTGAGATTCCCTGGATGGATAANNAAAAAAACAGTTGGCTTTTTATTGAGTTCAGGTTTTTTCTTTTTCCATTCCTTAACAGGAAGTGTGATGATGCACTCTTCGGGTGTGGTCAGTGAAGTGGCAAGACATAACAATGTGGATTCCTGGCAGGTTTCCTTAATTGCCTGGAAAAGCTGGAGATTCCGGTAAGGCGTTTCGATGAAAATCTGGGTCTGGTCTTTCTTGATGATGTCCTGTTCGATTTCCCTGAGTCGCCTTGTCCGTGCTTGTTTATCGATGGGGAGATAACCATGAAACACAAATTGTTGCCCGTTGAAACCGGAAGCCATCAATGCAAGCAGGATGGATGAAGGACCAATAAGCGGAACTATCCTGATCCCTGATTCATGCGCCAGGCGTACCACCAGCGAACCAGGATCTGCAATACACGGGGTACCTGCTTCTGAAATGATGCCGGTATCATGTCCGTTCAATAAGGGTTCTAAAAAGAAGGAGGCATCAGTGGAACTTGTGTGTTCATTATAAAGTGTGAAGGTCAGGGTGTCTATGTCAATCTCCGGACAAATTTTCTTCAGAAAACGTCTTGCTGTCCGCATTTCTTCAACAACGAAATACTTAATCCTGCTGATGACCTCCCGATTGGCAGGTGGAAAAACAGCATCGACCAGGCTTTCCCCAAGCAGAGACGGGATCAGGTACAAGGTTCCTTTCTTCATTTTATCCAGGGTAAATGATCAAGATCGACATTCCCTCCCGAAAGAATGACACCGACTTTTTTGCCTTTCACATCCAGTTTTCCGTCCATTAAAGCAGCGACGGCAACAGCGGATGAAGTTTCGATCAGGATCTTCATGCGTTCCCACACCAGGCGCATGGTCCGGATGATTGCTTCTTCCGAAACGGTTACAATGCCTTCGACATGTTCCAGGATGATGGGAAAGGTAAAGCTTCCCAATGAAGTCCTGAGTCCGTCGGCAATGGTGTTGGAATGCAGGGATGGAACAAATTTCTTTTGGGTAAATGATAACCAGGCGTCGTTGGCTTGTTCTGGTTCGGCGGCAATGACTTTCGTTTTGGGCGAAAAATAATATGCTGATAAGGCTGTACCGCTTAACAATCCGCCGCCGCCAACCGGGGCAAGTAGTATGTCAAGATCCTGGATATCCTCGAATAATTCTGCTGCCGCCGTTGCCTGACCTGCGATGATACGCAAATTATTGTAGGGATGGATCTCGATGGAGCCTGTGGTTGCAATGACTTCTTCAAGGGTTTCTTCCCTTGCCGCCAGGGTGGGTTTGCAAAATGTTATTATACCGCCGTAATCCTTTACTGCATTGATCTTGACGGGAGAGGAATTCTCCGGCATCACTATGTAAGCCGGCAGGTTTCTCAACGAAGCAGCCCATGAAAGTGCCTGGGCATGGTTTCCCGACGAGTGTGTAGCCACCCCTTGGCCGGTTTGTGATTCCTCCAGTGAAAACACGGCATTGGTTGCGCCCCTTGCTTTGAAAGCGCCCACTTTCTGGAAATTCTCACATTTAAAAAATAGTTCTGCTCCTGTCATGCGGTTAAGGGTAGATGAAGTGATGACAGGTGTACGATTGACGTAAGGCCGGATTCGCCCGGCTGCCTGCAGGATATCTTCTGCTGTGGGTGGATTATGGAGTGATCTATCCAACATGGCCCTTGTTTGGATTTATCATATTACTTCGATCAGGAACCGGAAACAATTTCTTTGGCAAGGCTTCCGCATGCCTGGTCCAGCTGTTCATACACTTTTTCAAAGGCAGTTAATTCATCGTACCAGGGATCCATCACATGTTTGTCGGAACCGGGGTAAATAACATTCATGATGTAGTCGACCTTCTCCATATCCTTATCATCCCTGGCCAGTTGAGCAACATTTGAATAATGATAGGAATCCATCACGTAGATCCTGTCAAACCGGTCAAAATCCTTTACAGAGAAAAGCCGTGCAATATGCCCTGTGATATCGATGCCTCTCTTCCGCAGGGTAAGAACGGCTCGCTCATCGGGGGAATCGCCTGTATGAAAATTTTCAAATCCGGCAGAATCAATGATTCCGGAATAATTCAGTTGCTGAAATTTTTGTTTGAGAATGCCTTCGGCCATTGGCGACCGGCAAATGTTGCCGGTACAAACAAAGAGGATCTTCACAATTTAATCTTCTTATCCAGTTCTTCAACGAACGTACGGAACTGCTTGTCGGTTTCCACGAGGTTATTGACTGTCCTGCAGGCATGAAGCACCGTTGCGTGATCTTTATTCCCGCAGTGCAGCCCGATGCTTGCCAGTGAAGCCTTAGTATGTTTCTTTGAAAAGTACATAGAAAGCTGGCGTGCCTGCACGATCTCCCGTTTCCGGGTTTTGGAATGGATCATTTCAATGGGGATGTTGAAATAGTCGCACACCACTTTCTGGATATAGTCGATGGAGATCTCCCGGGATGTGTTTTTTACGAATTTGTCGATCATCTGCCGGGCAAGATCCAGGGTGATAATTTTCTTGTTCAGGGAGGATTGAGCGAGGAGTGAGATCAGCGCACCTTCCAGCTCGCGGATGTTGGTGTTGATGCAGTAGGCAAGATATTCCACCACTTCCTGGGGAATATCTATGCCGTCGTTATACAGTTTTTTATGAAGGATGGCAATCCGGGTTTCCAGATCGGGGATTTGTAGATCAGCCGAAAGTCCCCATTTGAAGCGCGAAAGCAAACGTGGTTCAATGCCTTTCATTTCCACCGGGGGTTTATCAGAGGTCAGGACGATCTGGTTGCTTTTCTGGTGGAGATGGTTGAATATGTGGAAGAAGACATCCTGTGTCTTTTCCTTCCCTGCAAGGTTGTGGATATCATCAATGATCAGCACATCGATCATCTGGTAAAAATGAATAAAATCATTTTGATTGTTATTCTTTACCGAATCGATGAACTGGTTGATGAACTGATCCGTCGTCACATAAAGGACTATCTTCTCCGGAAAATCATTTTTTACCTGGAGACCGATCGCATGGGAGAGGTGAGTCTTTCCAAGGCCGGTACCACTGTATATTAACAAGGGATTAAAGGAGGTTTTTCCAGGGTTGTTTGCAACTGCATAACCGGCAGAACGTGCCAGGCGATTGCAATCACCTTCCACGAAATTTTCGAACGAATAACTCTCAATTAACTGGGAGTTGACACGTATCTTTTTAAGACCGGGTATGATAAAGGGATTGGGGATCTCTTTCGAGTTGCCCCTGTTAAGATCGATGGGCATGGATACCGATGGGTTGACAATGGCTTTCTTTTCGCCAGTAGGAATGTTAACAGTATAAGGTCCCGGATCTTCTTCCGTATTATCCATGATAATACTGTATTCCAGGCGTCCTTCTGTTCCCAGTTCTTTCTTGATCGTTTTCTTTAATAAACCGATATAATGTTCTTCCAACCATTCGTAGAAGAATTGACTGGGAACCTGAATCGTAAGAACATTATCCTTCAGCTTGACGGGGTTAATAGGAAGGAACCAGGTCTTAAAACTCTGATAATTTATATTGTCCTTTATAATCTTAAGGCAATTTTCCCAAACTTCTAAAGTATTCTTTTCCATCAACAAATTACCGGCAAGAGTGTATTTTCAAATTTCTTCGTTACGTGCTGTTTTTTAAAGTATTGGATTCAGTCCGCAAGTCAAAATCCGAAAAGGCTGCGATAATAAAATTTTAATTAACAAATATTTAAAAAAAAAGTTTAAAAAAAAAATTTTTCAGGCTTGTTTTATAAAAATATTTTATTTGAAATTCTCTGTTTTCTGCCTTTGAATGAATTTTTTGAAAAATTTAAACCAGAGTCGGCAACTCCTTATACATGAATGTGTTTTAAACGATATTGTAAATTATTTTAACATATTATAAATAAGTATGTTGTTCAAATACAATTAGTTAAAACTTGAAACGGGAAGGCTTTATTGTTATTAAGACTAATTAGAAATTTTGAAAATTATGTTAACAAGTCTACTTTTAAGTTAAGAAAATAGTCGTTGTACCTTGTATCTTCTGCAACCTGCTCGTAATCTTCATCCCGGAAGATCGTCTTATGGAGAACCTTATTTTACAAGTGTTTTCGAACTCCTGTCGGAGGATGTCCGCTTGCTCTTCTTTTAATATTTTCATCACATCATTCATCAAAGGATATTCAAAACAAACCTCATAAATTTCTTCCACCGTTCGTGCAACGATCGAGGTCTGTCCGAGTGCCTCCCTTGCTGCCGTCCTGTATGCATTTATCAATCCCGGTATTCCCAGTTTTATTCCACCGAAATAACGGATAACAACAATCAGGATATTGGTCAGGTTCATCGATTGGATCTGGCCGAAAATGGGTTTCCCCGCGGTGCCAGATGGTTCCCCGTCGTCATTCACGCGCCAGGCAGATTTATCGTACCCCAGGCAATATGCATAACAATGATGGCGGGCATCATGGTATTCTTTCCTGAGGGCAGCCAACTGCATTTTAATATCCTCTTCCGAAGATACCGGGAATGCAAGTGCAATGAATTTGCTGCCTTTTTCTTTATAGATGCCCTGGGAGGAAGAAGAGATTGTCTGGTACGTATCGTCAAAAAGCATTTCAGCGGTTCAATATTCAGTTGCGAAGATAAGTTTTTTTTACCTTCGGGGCATGAAAAATAACCCGGTTTCAGTAAAAATAATCCTCGACGAGTTCAGGCAGAAACTTGCTGCGAACTACGGGCAGGAGGAAGTCATGCAGTTTGTATATCTTCTTTTTGAGGAATGGATGGGATGGAACAAAGCAGATGTGCATATGGAAACCAGGAAGTTATTAAAAGGGGAGGAGGCAGCGCGGTTTCGGGATGCACTCAGACAACTTCAGAAAAACAAACCGATACAATATATTATAGGCGTAATGCATTTCCTCGATACGAAAATAAAAGTTCAGGAAGGCGTTCTCATCCCCAGGCCTGAAACCGAAGAACTTGTAGCAATGATACTCAGTGATTACAATCACCGGCAGTACGAAGACCTGTCACTCCTGGATATAGGCACCGGCTCAGGCTGCATTCCGGTCGCGATCAAAAAACAAATGCCGGGAATGGAGGTCACTGCCCTTGATATCTCACCGGTAGCATTACAGGTGGCAAGAGAAAATTCAATGCTGAATCAATGCAGAGTAAAATTCATACTGGCTGATATCCTCGACCGGAAGATATGGAAGAATTTTCCTGGATATATGGTCATCGTCAGCAATCCGCCCTATATCCCGGAAAGTGAACGGTTATCGATGCATCCGAATGTCGTTAAATATGAGCTGCACGAAGCGCTATTTGTGACCGATGAAGATCCCCTGCAGTTTTACACAGCCATTGCGGAATTCGCTTTCCTTCATCTGGTGCGGCCTGGATCGCTCTATTTAGAGATCAATGAACGGTTTGGAAAGCGGATCAGGGAATTTCTTCTTTCCATTGGATTTGATAAAGCAGAAGTGCTGAAAGACATTCATGGAAAAGATCGGTTTATCCGCGCTGAAGCAAAGACAACCATGTTGGATACCTCGTACTGGAATGTTGAACATTAATTATCCGGGTATTCCTTTTACCTGGAAAGCTCCCTGATGACTCCGCCAGCAACCAGCAAATCCTTCAACTCATTAAAAGGAATGAATATATCAATTGACCCTGAAGCATAGGGTGCGATATCGTATTGATTGTAGAAAAATCCGATCCCTTCGCGGGTGATATAGAAATTGTCGGTCGGTTTGATCGTGTCGGTAAAGAATCCTGCATCCTTAAGACTTTGAGTTGTCGGGAGGTGATTCTTTTCATGGATTTTATCGCTGAGGATAGAGCTCAGATGGGTTTCTGAATTATCCTTAAAGATGTCCTTGAGCGTGACCTCTTTACCGGTCCAAAGGTTCACCACAGTATATTGACGTGTTTGAAGTCCGTGCGCTCCGCCGGTAAATGCATAATGGTCGATGTAGAAACTCAGGACATGTGAACCGTTCATAAGGATGTGCAGAAATTTCAATGATTGCCAGTTAAAGCTGGAAGCCATTGTTTCCTTATAAATACCCTCATTTGTGTAAAGGTAATTCTCAAAATAGACTTGTTTCATTCCATTAAGCAGCTTTTCCGGTTGTGTTATTCTTATCTGTTTCCCGGTGAATTTCACTAGCATCAGTTGGATCAGCGAATCGGAGATCAGGGGATTGGCGGATTCACCCGGCAACAATATTCCAAGCTGTATCGCTGCAACAGGTGATTTTGGTTTCTTCACCAGTGGTGTAAAGGCTTTCAGATAGTAAACATTCATTGCGATACTTCCCTCGGGATATTTTTCCGTCACTTCAAAAGGGATTGGTTTGCTGACGGCAGAGTTCTCAAATGTTCCCGACAAGGTCTGGCTATTGGCAAATTTTCCTTTGAAAAGACTTCCCGGAGTAACATTCAGTTCCTTAAGGGTGAAGGCGTCGCCGGAACTCATCTTGCCATATACCGGGATCCCTTCTCCTGTATTTTCCTTACCAGAAAGAGTCTTACCAGGCTGTATAAATGAACAATCTCCATAGATCGTATCGTTGATCTTGACAAGGTTCATCTCTATAGGGTATTCCTTATTAATGGTTCCGATGAGATGGAGATAGCATTTCTTCGAAACCATGTTCTGTGCATTTCCCGATCCCGCTCCCAGCACTAAAACCAGGAGTATTATTGTTTCTATGTGTTTTTTCATTTTTAACTTTGATTTTTATTTCTGCATTCTGAATTTTGAATTCATAATTCCTGAAAGATCTTGCTTCCAATCCTCACCATGGTGCTTCCCTGTTCGATCGCAATCCGGTAATCGCCTGACATTCCCATGGAGAGTTCGTTGAAGCCCGGATCATCCGGAAAAAATTCTTTTGATAATTGATCGAAATAAAATTTTAACGTCCGGAATTCCTTATGTATCAACGCAACGTCCGGCGTATATGTTGCCATACCCATCACGCCGATGATATGAACATGCTGCAGCGCCCGGAATTCCTCTGATAACAGCAAATTCCTTGCTTCAGTAAAGTCAAGTCCGAATTTTGTTTCTTCCGTTGCAATGTAAAGCTGCAGCATGCAATTGATGATCCGGTCATTCCGCAATGCTTCCTTGTCGATCTCATGGAGTAGTTTCAGGCTGTCGACGGTTTGGATCACCTGAACGAAAGGGGCAATGAATTTAATTTTATTAGTCTGAAGATGCCCGATAAAATGCCATTCAATATCCTGCGGTAAAAGCGGGTGTTTGGCGATCAGGTCCTGGGCCCTGTTCTCCCCGAACCTTCGCTGGCCGGCAGCATAGGCCTCCTGGATATGTTGTAAAGGTTGCATCTTGGATACAGCGATCACCTTCACATG
>PLMO01000145.1:0-28746 GCA_003142515.1 Bacteroidales bacterium | reverse complement strand
TTGTAATTTAACCTTTTCATTTTTATGGTAAAGAAGGTCCTCTTTTCTCTTTTACGTCAATTCCTTTTCTGGATTGTTTTTTTCAATTTTACCAGGATGGTATTTCTCATCTACCATCTCCGGCTGATCCTGATCGAAAGAATACACCTTACCGAACTCCTGCAAATGCCTTTCAGGGCATTGCGTCTCGATCTTGCAACCGCCTGTTACATCATGCTGATCCCTTTCCTGATCCTGCTGGTTCAATCGGTTTACAGTCCCAAGTGGATCAACAAGGTAAACAAAGCATATACGGCGATCCTTTGTTTTGCTTATGCATTAACGGCTGCCGGTGAGATCGGGATCTACAGCGAATGGAAAACGAAGCTGACATACAAAGTGATAAAGTACCTGAGTCATCCATCGGAGATCTACAATTCATCCGAGTCGGGGATCTTCATCCTTCTGGTTTTTCTTTTCCTTTTCATGTTCCTGGCAGGATTCTTTGCCTACATCAAATTTTTCGCGGTCGACATTATCCGGGAGAAGAGGAATTTCCTGTTTAGCCTTCTTTTCCTGCTTTTTACCCCCCCGCTATTGTTTATCGGAATGCGTGGCGGAACACAACAGATCCCAATTAATCAAAGCGAATCCTACTATTCAAAGCACAACATCGTGAATCTTGCTTCCGTCAACAACTTTTTTAACCTCTACATCAGCATCTTTGAGAATCTTGCCAATTTTAACCTGAATCCATATGTCTTTATGGATTCCCGGAAAGCAGCACAGGAGATCAAGGAGATCTATCATATTAAAAAAGATACCACCATTTCCATTTTGAAAAATCCCCGTCCCAACATTGTAATCCTGATAATGGAAAGCTGGTCGGCCGACCTGATTGAAGACCTGGGAGGAGAACCGGGGATTACACCTGAATTTAAAAACCTGGAAAAAAACGGCATCCTCTTCGACCAGATCTATGCTCCGGGTTCGCGTTCAGAGCAGGGGATGGCTTCCATCTTCGGTGGCTTTCCGGCACACCCCATTTCTTGCATCACGGTTCAGCCCGACAAATTCGTTAAACTTCCGAGCCTGACGCAGGTTTTACAGAAGGAAGGCTATTCCACTTCTTTTTATTTCGGGGGACAATTAATCTACGGGAATATCAAGAGCTATATCATCTTTAATAATTTTGATAAGATCATGGAAGGCGCCGATTTTCCTGATGGCATCCCAAGGGGAAAGCTTGGCATTCATGACGAATATACCTTAGGTTATCAGATGAATGACCTGGGTAAACAGAAGCAGCCTTTCTTTTCCGCACTGTTTACGGTCAGTACGCATTCACCCTGGGATCAGCCTTATAAAAGACCGTTAAAATGGGGTGATAACGAACACAATTACATCAATGCGGCATACTACACCGATCATTGCCTGGGCGAATATTTTGCAAAAGCAGCCAAACAACCCTGGTTCAATAATACTTTATTTATCATTGTAGCGGACCATAGCCATAATTCTTACAGGAACTGGGATCCGCAGTCAAAAGAATACCATAAGATCCCAATGTTGTTTTACGGAAATGTGATAAAGGATCAATTCAGGGGAAAACGCTGGCACAAACTGGGTAACCAGCAGGATATAGCCTCCACACTCTTAGCTCAACTCGGAATGGATCACCAACGGTTTCACTGGAGCAAGAACCTCTTCAACCCCTATACTCCCGAATTTGCTTATTATACAACGGAAGACGGTGACGGATGGATCCGCCCTGATGCCTATTTCTCATTCGACGCCGGCACCAATTACTATCATTTCCTGCAGATCAAACCCGAAATCAAAGATTCAATTCTGACAGAAGGAAAAGCCTTCCTGCAGGGAGTTTTTGGAGAATATATGGGGGATTAAAAAAGTTCCAAGTTCCAGGTTCCAAGTTCCATGTTTTGATATCCATTATCAATTGACAACCTATAACCTTGAACCTATAACCTTGAACCTGAAACCTTGAACCTGAAACCTTGAACCTTGAACCTGAAACCTTGAACCTTGAACCTGAAACCTGAAACCTTGAACCTTGAACCTGAAACCTGGAACCTGAAACCTTGAACCTGAAACCTACTCCAGCGAGTGAACCACCAATCCGCTTCTCAGCTTAGGCTCAAACCATGTGGTTTTCGGTGGCATGATGTTTCCTGAATCGGCAATATCGATCAATTGCTTCATCGAAACGGGGTAGAGGGCAATGGCTGCCCTCATCTCGCCATTGTCGACACGCTTTGAAAGTTCGCCAAGTCCGCGGATCCCACCCACGAAATCGATTCGGGTCGAGGTCCGGAGATCTTTTATATCCAGGATATATTCGAGTACCAGACGCGAAAGGATGGTCACATCAAGGACACCAATGGGATCGGTATCATTAAAAGTGCCGGGTTTTGCCGTAAGCGAATACCAGATTCCGTCAAGGTATAGACTGAAATTATGCGGCTGGTCCGGCTTATAGATCGCTTTTCCTTTTTCTTCAATCACGAAATTGAAGGCCAGCTTTTTCAGGAATTCTGCTGAGGTCATTCCGTTCAGGTCTGTAACCACACGGTTGTAATCGATGATGCTAAGCTGGTTATCCGGAAAATGAACGGCAAGGAAATAATTGTATTCCTCGGTACCTTTATGGTTCGGGTTGTTTTGTTTCTTCTCATTTCCAACCAGGGCAGCTGCTGCAGTGCGGTGATGACCGTCGGCTACATAGATATAAGGGATCTTTGTAAAAAGTTCGATGATCTTCCTGATGATCTTTTCATCTTTGATCACCCAGAAATGATGCCCAACCCTATCGGCAGCCTCGAAGTCATATTCCGGTGCATTCACTTTTACGATCCCTGCAACGATCTCATCAATTTCAGGTACGGCAGGATAAGTGAAGAAAACAGGTTCCATGTTGGCATTGGTAATGCGCACATGTTTCATACGGTCTTCTTCTTTATCTTTACGCGTCAGCTCATGCTTTTTGATGATGCCATTCATGTAATCTTCAACGCTGGCACAACCCACGATGCCATATTGTGTTTTCCCGTTCATGGTCTGTGCATATATATACAGGTAATCCTCCGGATCCTTCACCAGCCAGCCTTTTTCGCGGAAGAGGTCGAAATTTTCCTTTGCTTTGTCATAAACCGGCTGTGAATGGCAATCCACTCCGCAGGGAAGATCAATCTCGGGTTTAATGATGTGAAGAAGGGAATAGGGATTCCCTTTTGCTTCTACTCTTGCTTCGTCTGAGTTGAGCACGTCGTAAGGACGGGAAGCCAAATCTTTAACAATTTCTTTCGGAGGTCTGAGTCCCCTGAAAGCCTTTAGTAATGCCATAAAAACAATTGTTAAAAAGTGAAATGAACTGATTGGTAAAGTGCGGAAATGATTATCCCGGACTAAGAAGGTCATTCATTGTTTTCATCCTCTTCCGCACCTGGCTCACCGGGCCTCACACTACGCTGAAGGGAACCGATCAATGCGCCGATCATTTTTGTCATCTCCATCAGGTAGTTCTTGGAATTGTCAAACACCTCAACCGTTATGAACTTCTGGCTTAACGCCAGGGTCGATAGTACAACACATTCCCTCACGGAACTTTTTGCCATTTTGAGGTAATATATAAACTGGCTCTTATTCCGTGATGATCCTTCTGCGATATTCGTAGCAATGCTCGTTGCAGAAGTCAGAAAGCGTTCAAAGAAATACCGGGTATAAGGATCGTCTTTCACATTCCTGCTCATCGAATAGATCGTATCGGTATATTCGAGCGCTTTATGATAGATCCGGAGATCTTCAAACCTGAAGAATGTGGTGGGTTTTTCCTGTTCGATTTCCATAGTAAAGGATAATAAGGTGAATACTAAGTTCCGTAGGTGTATGGTTTACTTCGAGACATGATGTTGACAACAATGATCGGATAACCTCACTTGTTTACCTGGAATGTCCTGTCACCGTTTTTCAGGAAATTCACGATTTGCCTTACCGCAGCAATGCCTGCATTGATGTTTGCTTCTTCCGTCTGCGCACCCATTTTCTTGGGTGTAAAGAAATAACGGCCCTTGAAGTTTGCTTCGAATTCAGTTTTATTGGTGGGTTCCACATCCGAGAGATAAGCAAAATCTTTCCGGTCTGCGAAAAGTTTAATCAGGTCTGCTTCCTGGATCACTTCGGCCCTGGCTGTATTAACCAGCACGGCCGGGGCAGGCATTTTGGATAACAATGCGTAATTGATAGACTGCTTTGTCTGGCTGTTGGCCGGAAGATGCAGCGAGATGTAGTTGCAGGTGCTGTAAAGTTCTTCCGCAGAAGCAACAGCCGTTACCCCTTCCTTTTCGATCTCCGTTTTGGAAATGAAAGGATCGAATGCAAATACCTTCATTCCGAAGCCATGAGCGATCCGTGCAACATTCTTCCCTACATATCCATATGCATGGATACCAAGTTTCTTATCTTTCAACTCAAAACCCGATTTTCCATTGAAAAAGTTCCGTGCATGGTACACCATCATCCCAAGTGCCAGTTCGGCAACTGCGTTGGAGTTCTGGCCTGGTGTATTCATGGCACAGATGCCCTTTTCAGTGGCTGCCTGCAGGTCAATGTTGTCATATCCTGCACCGGCCCTGACAATGATCTTTAGGCTTTTTCCGGCATCGATAACGGCTTTATCCGCTTTGTCGCTCCTGATAATCACTGCATCCACATCATCGGCAACTGCGCTGATGAAATCAGCCTGAATGGTATAGTTTTCCAACATGGCCAGTTCAAATCCGGCCTCTTCAACCACTTTACGGATACCTTTTACCGCAATGGGGGCGAAAGGTTTATCTGTAGCAATCAATATTTTCGTCATATAGTTTTCTTTAGGTTTCTGATTCAGGATGAGTTTGCTAAACATTTGCCTTTTCGAATTCATTCATGCAGTCGATCAGTGCCTGGACACTTTCTATGGGTAAAGCATTGTAACAGGAAGCCCGGAAACCGCCTACCGAACGGTGCCCCTTGATACCGATCATGCCTTTGCCCTTTGCAAATTCCATGAATGCATCTTCTTTGTCTTTATACTGTTCTTTCATGACAAAGCAAATATTCATCATTGACCGGGATTCTTTTTCAACCGTTCCGACGAAGATCTTGCTGTTATCGATCGTATTATAAAGAAGTTGTGCTTTTTTCCGGTTCATCTCTTCCACTTTTGCAACGCCGCCAAGACTTTTGATCCATCTCAGGGTCTCTAAACAGGTATAGATTGCAAAGCAGGGAGGTGTGTTGAAAAGCGAACCTTCCTTGATGTGGGTCTTGTAGTTGAGCATGGTCGGGATCGGACGATCCACCTTGCCAAGGATATCTTCACGGATGATCACGACGGTGACACCTGCCGGCCCGATGTTCTTCTGGGCACCACCATAGATTATCGAATACTTAGAAACATCAACCGGGCGGCTGAGGATATCGGATGACATATCGGCAACCAGTGGAACCGGGCTGTCTATATCAGTACGTAATTCGGAACCGAAAATCGTATTGTTTGTGGTGATATGGAAATAATCGGCATCAGCCGGGATGGAATAATTCTTCGGGACATAGGTAAAATTCTTATCCGAAGAAGATGCAACAACTTCCACCTGACCGAAAAACTTGGCTTCTTTGATGGCTTTCTGCGCCCAGACTCCGGTTTCGAGGTAGGCGGCCTTGGTCTTCAACAAATTGTAGGGAACCATGCAGAACTGAAGACTGGCGCCTCCTCCAAGAAATAAAACATGGTAATTTTCAGGGATTTTCAGCAATTCTTTGAACAGGGCAACTGCTTCATCAATAATGGCCTGAAAATCTTTACTGCGATGGGAGATCTCGAGTAATGACAGACCGCTTCCATTCAGGTCGAGGATCGCTTTTGCTGAATTCTCGATGGCAATGCGTGGCAGTATGGAAGGACCGGCGTTAAAATTGTGCTTCTTCATAGAAAGTTAGTGTTAAAGTGTTATATATATATGTTGTTGAATGTAAAGCCGAAGAAGAAAAAACAAAGATAAAATAAAATAGCCTTAAAAATCAAATAATAGGAGGAAAAAATAATGGAATACATTACAAATATAGGGGATTTACCTGTTCCGGGCATCCACACCTTCCACGAAATTCCACCGGTCGTTTTCGAAAATGAAACCGTCGTAAACATCCCCTGCCGGAACGAGCACCTGTCCCTTAACTTCCGACGTCTCAAGCGTGACAAGCCGGTCGCAAACAATCATGGACGCCTTTGAACGGCTCTCTTCGAAAGTCCTGTTTGAGGCATTCCATTTTTTCTCCTTTGAGAGAGACTGCTCCTCGTAACGTAAAACCATCGTGGCAACCGGTGAATATTTGAAGATCACACGCTTGTTTTCCCCATCCTTATATTTATTGAATATTTTTTTTCCGAAATGAGGAAGATTCTTATCGTCAAAGGTAAGGATCTCAATGATTTTCTGCATCTCCGAAAGAGTTGTACTTTCCCATCCAAGCAGGGTATAGATCGTTCCAGTCTCCGATTTTTCTGAAATGATCTTGTAATACAAGGCGCCATACCAGTTACCAGCACCCATTGCACTATGTTCCGGGTCGGGGATGGAATCGGATCGGTCCCTGAGTTCAATGATCCTGAACGTACTTTTAACGCTCTTTTCCGGAACCTGAAGAAAACAGAAGTAAAGGTTTGAGCCATTGGTGACGGGAAGGTTCCAGTTATAGATCCGGAACTTTTTATCGGGGGAAGTCATCTTGGCCAACTTCTTAAGGGAATCGAAAGGGTAGGTAAAGGATCCGGGCAACTCAATGGCCGTTTTCAGCTTAGTCCTGAAAAGGGTGTTCAGAGATTGCCGGACGGAATCATTGTCGGTTTTCTGAATTTTCCGTTGTAAGGACGACAATGAATCATCCAGCACGGCTAAACTCAAGTGTTCCTGTGATCGCAGGGAAAATGAACAGGCTGTAAAAAAAACCAGGAAGCAGGCCAGGCGGCGGTTTATCATGGAAGACGTTTATAATATAACGTTCAAAATTAGTCAATCTTATTAAAGCGAAATGGTGAAGCGAAAATTCTTATCGCGTAACGCATAACGCGTGACGTGTCACGAAATTTTTAACCTATTGCCTAATGGCTTATTATTTAACCACTAAGTTGCACAAAGGTCTTCAAAAAGGCTCACAATCAAAGTTGATGTTGAAATTTTAGCTAATTTTACAGTTTGAGTTGTTGCGTTCCTAATTCGGAAGTATTAAATTTTTAAAAAAGAAGTAATGCCAAAGATTTTTGAATATTTAGGGATTCTTATTTTTTTCTATTCCAATGAACATGAGCCGATTCATGTTCATGGTAAGTATGATAGTTCTGAAAGTAAGGCGGAATTTTATATAGTTGATGGAAAGATTGTTGAGATAAAAATAAAGTCAATAAAAGGCTTGAAACCATTGACAGGAGGTAAACTCAAAGATTTTGAAGTCTTTTTAGAAAAATATGCAGATAAAATAGTTCAAAAATGGATAGACTACTTTGTTTATCATAAGGATATTGAATTTGAAAAAATTAATACCCGGATAAAATGAAAATAACGGAAGAGTATATTGATTATAACGCTGATTTGCTTGAGATAAAAGCAGCCAGTTATATTGGTGATTATGCAATAAGAGTATTTTTTAGCGATGGATTTAACAGACTTGTTGATTTTAAACCATTTTTAGAAACTTCATTACATCCATCGATTCGAAAATATTTAGATGAAGTTAAGTTTCAGGATTATCAGATTGTTGATGGGAATCTCAATTGGAATGATTATGACTTGATTTTCCCAATTGAAGACTTGTATGAAGGGAAAATTTAATATCATTTAATCAAAATCCTACCTATACGGCAAAAGGAACAAAGAAAATAATCAATAATTCTAATGTGCCCTATGTGCCTATTGTGGTGAAAAATTACTACCCTCTTCGGATTATTACTCACTCTCCCTTTCTTTGGTTTTTCCAGGGTGAATGGAATAATTGGTATTTCGGATGGGGTGCTGCCATGACCTTTAATTCAGGATATTCCGGATTCAACGCATTGTTATCCGGGGCGAGACATATTAACAAAGGTTGGGACTTCCAAGGTTTTGCAACCTTTTTCTGGTCATCGACTCTAAGAATCGATTCTAAGACCTGGGCTTATGGGATGAATGATGTTGATCCGAGTGTGTCGGCGTATCCGGCATCGAGTGCTAATGCTTTCTCGGTTCGGTGTGTCAGGGATTAGCTGATGAGCTGAGGATAGGCGAGTTTTTTTAGCGTACTTCGTAAATTCATTCGTAAATCGTATTTCGAAAATACATTCGTACTTGGTAAATCGTACTTCGTACTTTGAATTGGTATCCTTGATTCCCTTAATTTTGCAGTAAAGATAATCAGGATGGAATGGAATGGCAGAATTGAGTCTTTTATATCACTTGGCAATTTTCTCAGGGATTTTCTTGATGAAAAAGGCAGGAGGGAAGATCCTTTATTTTCCGGATTGGATGATGCGATCCGGCAGGCAGGAGTGCTGAATCCATGGTTTACCCGTGAATCCGTCGAACATGCCCTCCAGACCTGGTCTATCAACCTCCGAAAGAAAGAACTTGAGAAATGGCTGGAACCTTATGCNNTACTGCTGTCCGGGAACCGCTTCACAGGTCGGCTTTCCTCCGATGATACTGAACTGCTCCCGGCCCTGGCCAGGATCCTGGTTCATTTCAATTCCGGATGGGAAGATAATATCACGTTCACAAAAGAGCGGCTCACCGGGTTTGATGCCGTCATTGCTACTGGCAGCAATAATTCCGCGCATTACTTCAATTACTATTTTTCCCGGGTTCCTCATATCATCCGGAAAAACAGGAACGGGATTGCTATTATTACCGGTGATGAAAATGATAAGGAACTGGCGGGACTGGCAGATGATATTTTTCTTTATTTCGGATTGGGATGCAGGAATGTTTCAAAGCTTTATTTTCCTGCAGGATATAATGTCGAACCTCTGTTCAACGCTTTCCGTCGCTATCTCTATTTCTCCATGCATCATAAATGGATGAACAATCATGATTATTACCGCTCTGTCTTTCTCCTTAATCAAATCTCCGCATTGGATAATGGTTTCGTTCTTCTGACGGAGAATAAAGCAATCGCTTCCCCACCTGCTGTTCTTTATTATGAATATTATACAAATATGGAAGATCTCCTCGATGAGCTATCTATCCAAAAAGATGAAATCCAGGTTGCGGTATGTAAAAAAGATATTCCTCTTTCTTTTTGCCAGCCGGGGCAGACACAGGTTCCCGGGTTATCTGATTATGCTGACGGAATCGATACCATGCAGTTCCTGCTTGGCCTGCAGAAATAATTTTCCTGCCTGAATTGTTGGTTATTCAAATAAAAATCTTTACTTTTGCACGCTCAATTTGAAATCCATCATTAAAATGAAAAAAGATATTCATCCGAAAGAATACAGACTCGTTGTCTTCAAGGATATGTCAAACGACTATACATTCATCTCAAAATCGACAGTTCAGACCAAGGAAACCATCGTATGGGAAGACGGCCTCGAATACCCGTTGGTAAAGATCGAGATCTCCCATACTTCACATCCTTTCTATACAGGAAAAATGAAACTGATTGATACCGCCGGACGTGTGGATAAATTCAAAAGCAGGTATTCAAAACATATTGAAAAGAGAAACAACCCGTAATCCAGGAAAATTCCATATATCTTAGCCTCCTTTCTTATAAAAAAGGAGGCTATTTTTTATCTGATTAAGAAATAAATCCTAACTTTGCCGTTATTATTTTTCTGACTGATAAAACATTAACACACAGTAAAAACTTTGAACGAACATGAATTATATTCTCTTTGATGAAAGTAATGTCAGGACAAGCCTGTTACCGCTGACCTTCATGCGTCCGGTCAGCGATATCAGGATAGGGATTCTGACCATCCGTGAAAAATGGGAGAAACGTCTGAACTCAAAAACATCTTCTCTAACGGATAATTACCTTTCAAGAAAATACCCAATTCTGAAGGAGGATACCAATGTTCTGATCAATGGTTCGGTATGCCCTACCGATGAGATCATTGAACTGGTAAAGAAACTGGGTCCGGGACAAACCATCATTTCCGGGGAAACTATCATTGCATTGCATATGACAGCCGATGAGCTGGATAACCCTGGTGATCCCGCCACCGAAGGGATCGAAGAAATCGAAGTGAAAGAACACCCACTCCAGGTGAGTCATACCTGGGAGATCTTCTCAAAAAATGATATGGCGATCCGTGACGATTTTGATTTCCTGACCAAGGGTAGAAAATCGCATCACCTTAATAAAACCAATGTTGTTCTGGGAGATAATCCGGTATTTCTTGAGAAAGGAGCAAAAGTAAATTGTGCCGTGCTCAACACCACCAACGGACCGATCTATATCGGCACCGGCGCGGAAATCATGGAAGGGTCGATGGTCCGTGGCCCTATGGCCATCTGTGATCATGCACAGGTCAAGATGCTGGCTAAACTATATGGCCCTACAACCATTGGCCCCTATTCACGCGTTGGCGGAGAAGTCAACAATTCTGTGATCTTCGGATACTCAAATAAGGTCCATGATGGCTTTCTCGGACATTCTGTCATTGCCGAATGGTGCAACCTGGGTGCCGGTACAAACACTTCCAACCTGAAAAACACTTACGATTGTATCAGGCTCTGGAGCTATAGCAAACAAACCTTCATTAATACCCATCTGCAATTCTGTGGGCTGATCATGGGCGATCATTCCAAATCAGGGATCGACACCATGTTCAATACAGGAACTGTGGTTGGCGTGAATACCAATGTGTTTGGTTCAGGATTCCAGCGTAACTTCATTCCTTCCTTTACCTGGGGAGGCACCAGCGGCTATACCAGTTACCAGTTGGAAAAAGGACTTGAGGTGGCAACTGCAGTCTTCAAACGTCGGGGATTGGAATTTGACGAAGTCGAACGTGCCCTTCTATCTGACGTTTCCCGCCTTTCATTAAAGAATAAACGCTACTAATCATACCTGCCTGCTGTTTTTTGCACGTTTGCTGTTTTCTTATTCTTGGCATACATATTGACTATTTGGGATTCTTTTCAATCTCATGATCATCGATGACAATTTGACTTTATATGCATGAAAAATCCTGTGAAAGAACAAAATCTTTTTTTGTCCGATATCCTGATGGATCCCGAAACTGAATTTATTCCTCTTTTATCCTCTGAGGATGAAGAAGCCATGAATTCGGAAAAGATCCCCGATATACTCCCGATACTGCCCCTGCGTAATACGGTATTGTTTCCCGGTGTGGTCATTCCCATTACTGTTGGAAGAGATAAATCGATCCGGCTGATTAAGGATTATTATAAAGGCGACCGGATCATCGGTGCCGTTGCACAAAAAGATCCGGGCATTGAAGACCCTGAATTCAGTGACCTGAACCTCGTGGGAACAGTTGCTTATATCCTGAAGATCCTCCAAATGCCCGATGGTAGCAATACTGCGATCATACAGGGAAAACGGAGATTTACCATCCATGAAACGGTACAAACCGAACCTTATATCAAAGCCAAGGTAATACCTTTCGATAAGCCCGCAGGAATCCCTGCAGATAACAAGGAATTCGCAGCGCTGATCTCCTCCCTGAAAGACCTTGCCATCCAGATTGTCCATAAGTCGCCAAATATTCCTTCGGAAGCGGCATTTGCCATCAGGAACATTGAAAGTCCTGCGTTTGTCGTTCATTTTATCTCTTCCAACCTTAACATTGAACTTGCAGAAAAACAAAATCTCCTGGAAGTGACTGACCTGACAGAACGTGCCAGCAAAGTGCTCACCTTTCTCACCAGGGAATTGCAGGTGCTGGACCTGAAACAACAGATCCAGAGCAAGGTTAAAATCGATCTCGACAAACAACAGCGGGATTATCTTCTCAACCAGCAACTGAAAACGATCCAGGAAGAACTCGGGGGAAACCCGAACGCACAGGAAATAAGTTCACTGAAAGACCAGGCAAATGATAAAAAATGGCCGAAGGAAATAGCGGAGATGTTTGAGAAAGAGTTAAATAAGCTTCAACGTATGCACCCGGCGGCAGCTGAATATTCGATTCAGGTCAATTACCTGGAAACCCTTGTTCAGCTTCCATGGAATGAATTTACCGACGACAACCTCGACCTGCATCATGCCCANNCTTGGTGGCCTTAGGGATGAAGCAGAATTGCGTGGACACCGTAAAACATATATTGGCGCCATGCCTGGTCGAATTATTCAGAGCCTGAAAAAGGTAAAGGCCTCTAATCCGGTTTTTGTTTTGGATGAAATCGACAAGGTTATGGGCATGAACATCAACGGGGATCCTCAGGCTGCCTTGCTTGAAGTCCTGGATCCAGAGCAGAATTCAGCTTTTTATGACAATTTTCTTGAAACGGAGTACAATCTTTCGAGGATTATGTTCATTGCAACCGCTAATACCCTCAGTACCGTTCACCCTGCACTGCGCGACCGCATGGAAGTCATTGAATTGCCTGGCTATCTCCTGGAAGAGAAGGTCCAGATCGCAACCCGACACCTGGTCCCGAAACAAATGACAGAACATGGTCTGAAAATGAACCAGCTAATCTTCAGCATGGATTTCCTGCAGGAGATCGTCGACGATTATACCCGCGAAGCCGGTGTGCGTACCCTTGAAAAAACGATCGCAAAGATCATACGATACAAGGCAAAATCAATTGTGACGAATGAGAAGTTCAAAAAAAACCTGTCGAAGGTGGATCTGCGTAAGGTCATGGGACCACCTATCTTCCAGGCTGAGAAGGCAATCAACAATGATATCGCCGGGGTCGTCACAGGTCTTGCCTGGACCTCGGTAGGAGGAGAGATCTTATTCGTGGAAGTGAGCCTCAGCAAAGGAAAAGGCGATCTAACCCTGACAGGAAACCTGGGCGATGTGATGAAGGAATCTGCATCAATAGCGTTGGCGTACCTGAAAGCACATGCAGTCGCCTTCGGAATCAAACCGGATATTTTCAGCAAGTGGAATGTACATATACATGTTCCCGAAGGCGCCACTCCCAAAGACGGACCCTCTGCCGGCATAACCATGTTTACATCCCTTGCTTCTGCGTTTACCCAACGGAAAGTCAGGGAAAAAATGGCCATGACGGGAGAGATTACCCTGAGGGGAAGGGTTCTTCCGGTGGGCGGGATCAAGGAAAAGATCCTTGCTGCGAAAAGAGCCGATATTAAAGATATTGTCCTTTCCATCGACAATAAAAAAGAGATCGAAGACATAAAACCGGATTATATCAAAGGACTGACATTCCACTATATCGGCGAGATGATCGAAGTGAATAACCTGGCATTATTGAAGGGCAAGGTGAAAAACCCGATTGATTTCACCTGATTCAGAATTTTTTTTTGTCCGGTAAAGAATTTAATCCCATGGTTGTAATTGCTTGTTTCAACAGGATGTTCCGGTAAGGATCGAAGACAAGATATGCAGGTTTCTTTGAAAAAATAAATTCGAAAAGTTGATGATTCATGTCATTAATTACACGGATCACCGTATCTGTCGAATCTGCGAATACCACCCGCACCTGCACGGGCATCTTATAAAAAACAGTGTTCGTCTGGTATTGAAACAATAAAAGTTTCACCTTCCACTTTCCTGCCCCTATATCCCGGAACTCATATGAATTTGAATAGAGCGGATGATTCGGGTGAGAGAGCCATTCATCAAAGAACCAGCCCAGGTTGGTTCCGCTAATTTCGTTTGCTTTGGCAATAAAATCAGAAGTGACCGCATTTTTAAATATGAAATTTGTATCCGTTGCATAGGCCTTGAGCAGATGGAAGAAAGCGCTGTCACCCATTACATACCTCAGCTGGTGAAGAATGCAAGCGCCTTTATCATACACAACCGGTGTATTGTAAAGCTTCCCTATATCCGGGGTATGGATCGCCCAGGATGGATTGTATAAGGAAAGTCCGGGGTTGGTTGAAAGGTAATAATCAGCCTGGTGTTCAAGGTGATTCCGGTAAACTGTGTTGCCACCTTTATAACCGAGCCATAACGATTCACAGAAGGTCGCGAAACTTTCATTCAGCCAGATGTCGGCCCAGGTCCCGCAGGTTATCAAAGCCCCGAACCAGCTGTGGGAAAACTCATGGCAGATCAGCCCTTCATTCCACCCCCTCGTAGTCAGGTTGATCATCGTCTGGTTCTCCATACCTCCCCAGGGAAAAGCACTGTTAAGCGTTGCAAAGCCGATCTTCTCAAAAGGATACTCCCCGAAAAGACTTGAAAAAAAATCGGTCATCGCCCCGGTTACAGCTTCAATGGAATCAGGATTCTGCCCTGGCTGGAAGTAAAACCTTACCGGAATACTGTCGGCTGGATGATACAGCTTATGCCAGTAAATAATATCCAGGGAGAAGTTGGTATTTGAGGTCATGGTCATAAGGTAGGTCGCAAGCGGGTCTCTGCTGACCCAGTGATAATAGATGGTATCACCGTCGATAAGAGAATCTGCAAGGCGTCCGTTAGACCCCAGCTTGACATTCAGAGGTATCTTCGCCGTGAGATCGAAAAGAGCTTTATCAGATGGACGGTCCCAGCAGGGAAACCATTTACGTGAACCCTCCGGCGGAGTATCGGTGAAAACAAATCCTCCATTAGAATAAACAGCATGATCCACGACATTCTTATGTTGATAGACAATCTTAACATTCACCTCGTTTCCGGGTTGGTACGTATGGTCGAGCCGGATAGTCAGGGTATCTGAGGCATGGGAAAAGGAGATCCCTGCTAACCCGACCGAATCCACCTGGAGTGAAGTACTCACTGCATTCAGGCGTATTGTATTTAAAGCGGAATCAACCTTAAAAGTGATTACCTCGGTGGCAGGGAAGGCTGTAGAAAAAGGATTCGGATAACAATGATACAGATCTACAAACAGGCAGTACTTCAAAACATCATAGGAATGTTTCATGTAAAAATGAGCGGTATCCAAGGGCTTCATGGATAATTCCACTACGCTGTTCTGTGCCTGTGATCCTGCAAATGCAAACACGGCCAATACTAAAAAGAAGCATCGGATCCGTTTCATGTGTCTGGGCTGATAGATGTGATCCGGAATTATTTCGTGATGATCATTTTCCGTGTCTGATTGTAATCGCCTGCATGCATCGTATAAAAATAGATACCCGGTGCAAAGGTTGAACAGTCAACGTCAACCCAATGTTTTCCCTGGACAGCATTTTCATCCACAGGAGAAGCAATGATCTTTCCACTGATATCCATGATATCCAGATGTATGTGTGAATCTTTCTTCAGTTCGTAAACAATCTTGGTTGTATTGGATGTGGGGTTTGGAATATTCTGGTAAAGGTGGAATCCTTCCAGATTCTCAGACCCGGAAACTCCCAGGACCGTGGACCCCTGTTTCAGAACAATCTCGTCATTGGGGTCAAAATAGAACCGGATAGGTTTTTTGTTGAATGCCCAGGTAAAGATCTGGTTATTCGCATCATTCATTACCCTGAAGGTTGTATCTGTAAGATCGGCGAAGACCACACTGAAATTAAGCATCATCCGGAAGAATGCCGGGTTGGTCTGTACCTGCGAAGCCTGGAAGGTTATATTCCATCGGCCATTTCCGGCAGAATCAATGCTGTATTTATTCTGGTAAATTGGGTGGTTGGGCTGATAGATCCAATCTGTAAAATACCAGTCATAATCAGCTCCGGAAACTTCATTGACTTTTGCGTTGAAATCTGCAGTGATGGCCGATTTGAATTGCAGGTTGGTATCGGCGCAATAGGCCTTCAATGTCTGGAAGAAAAGGGAGTCGCCAAGCAGGTAACGTATCTGGTGAAGGGCACAGGCGGCTTTATCGTATGTAATGGCTAAATTGAACAGGATTCCCACCGAAGGCGTGTTGTAGGCCCAATCGGCAACATAAATTGCCCAGCCTGGATTATTGGAAAGATAATATGAAGCATCACTAAAGATTTGATTCTTGTACCCGGTATAGCCCAATGTTTTCTCGATCCAGAAAGCCTCCGTCCAGGTGGCAAATCCTTCGTTAAGCCAGATATCGGCCCAGGTGCCGCAGGTGATCATATCCCCGAACCATTGATGGGCAAATTCATGGGATACGATGCTTTCATACCAGCAATCTGGACAAAGGCTGGTCAGTGTCTGGTTTTCCATCCCTCCCCAGTAAAAGTCGCTGTTCAGCGTTGCAAATCCGTTCTTTTGAAAGGGGTGTTCAATGAAATTCTCTGAATAATAGGTGGTCATATCCGGTAGGATACTTTCAATGTAATCAGGATCTTCGCCGGGATTATAATAGAATCGCAGCGGGATGCTGTCGTCCGGGTTGCTGATCTTATGCCAGTAAATGATATCAAGGTTGTAATTCAAACGGGCGGACATAACCATGAGATAGGTGGCTATCGGTTGTGCGCTTGACCAATGGTACGTGAGGGTATCTCCATTGATTATTGAATCCACAAGTGCTCCATTTGAACCCAATAGTGCCGTGGATGGAACCTTGACAGTGATGTCCAGCAAAGCCTTATCCGAAGGCTTATCCCAGCAGGGAAACCAATGTCGCGCACCTTCCGGTTCGCAATCCGTAAACACATGGCCGCCGGAAGCATAAAAAGCGCCGTCGGTGACATTATTATGATGATAGCATACCTTGACCTGAAATTGTTCCCCCGGGTTGTAAGTCCGGTTAAGTTGCACAGTAAGAATGTTGTTGATATGGGTGAAGGAAACACCCGCCATCCTGACTGAATCGATTTTCAGGGAAGTCGTATCTGCATCCAGATTAATAAAATTAAGGGTGGTATCTACTTTTATCAGGATGATGGTCTTGGCAGCATAATTTTTCGGGTATGGACTGAAAAAACTGTTATATATATTCAGGTTCATTGTATAACTTAAAACATCATATTTATGAGCAGGACCTCCGGTAAGTGTCTCTTTCAATGTGGAAAGGGATTGCTGGCTCATTGCCGATTTCTTCTTGGAGCAATAATAAGCTCCGCTTTCCTTAGTTTCCTGGGATTGTACCAATGAAAAGGCGAAGATACCAGTAAGGCATAGCAGGATAATTTTTTTCATAATGCGGGATGTTGAGGTTTCAGGAAACAAAGTTACAATTAATTAATCAGATTTTCCGGTGAAACGGCCGAATGAAAATTCCTACATTTGTCAGCAGTATGATGTTAAAAATGAAATGAGAAGATTCCTTTTCTCTTGTTTAATTGGTTCGATGATAACTGGTTGCTCTACACAAGTTGATCAGGATGCAGGTAAAACCGTATTCAGGTATAATGAGGCAGCTAACATTACTTCACTGGATCCTGCTTATGCCCGCGACCAGGCAAACATCTGGGCTACGCACCAGGTCTATAACGGACTGGTTCAACTTGGGGAACACATAGAAATCATTCCTTGTATTGCAAAGTCATGGGATATTTCAGTCGATGGCAGGGAATATATTTTTCATCTGAGAAAAGATGTCTTTTTCCACGACAGTCCGGTGTTTCCGGGCGGGAAGGGCAGGAGGGTGGTGGCTGCTGATGTGGCCTATAGCTTTTCACGGATCATCGATCCGAAAGTGGCTTCACCCGGTGCCTGGATCTTTAACTATGTGGAAAAAACCGGGGAAAGGTTCAGCTTTTCCGCTGTTGATGATTCGACCTTCATCATTCGCCTGCAACAGCCGTTCCCGCCTTTCCTTGGGATCTTGACAACCATATACTGTTCGGTCATTCCGCATGAAGCCATAAAAAAATTCGGAACCGATTTCCGCAAGAACCCGGTTGGCACAGGCCCGTTTAAATTCAAGATGTGGAAAGAAGGAGTGAAACTCATCCTGGTTAAAAATCCAAACTATTTTGAGTTTGATCATAAAAACAGGTTGCCTTATCTCGACGCCGTTGCCATTACGTTCCTGGCGGATAAACAATCGGCTTTTCTTGAATTTGTAAAAAGAAAACTGGATTTCATGTCAGGGATCGATCCGGGTTATAAGGATGAACTCCTTACACGGGATGGCAAACTGAAGCCTGAATTCAACGGCAAGTTCAAACTCATTGCCCAGCCATACCTGAATACCGAATACCTGGGTTTCCTGGTGGATACTCATACCGATGCTGGAAAAAACAGTCCGTTGCGCCTTAAGCAGGTCCGGCAGGCAATCAATTATTCATTCGACCGGCGGAAGATGATTGGTTTTCTCCGGAACAACATCGGAACACCCGGACTGAATGGCATGATCCCGAAAGGAATGCCGGCTTTCGATTCCACAGTTATATTCTATGATTACGATCCTGAAAAAGCGAGGAAACTACTTGGCGAAGCCGGTTACCCTGGCGGCAGCGGCCTGCCTCCGGTGACACTTTCCACCACCTCCGATTACCTGGATATTTGCAAATACATTCAATACAAAACAGGAGAAGTAGGCATCGATATTAACATTGACATCTCCCCGCCGGCAGCTTTAAAAGAAATGAAGGCACAGGCAAAATTACCCTTTTTCCGCGCCTCCTGGATCGCCGATTACCCGGATGCAGAAAATTACCTCTCCCTCTTCTATGGAAAGAATTTCTCTCCTCAGGGGCCGAATTATACACACTTTTACCACAAGGAGTTCGATGATCTTTTTGAAAAAGCAATGACCTGTACGAATGACTCTGTTCGTTTCAACTATTACCGTAAGCTGGAAAAGATCATCATGGATGATGCCCCGGTGGTGGTTCTGTATTATGACCAGGTGTTACGGTTTGTTCAGAATAATATTGAAGGAATGGATTCCGATCCGATGAACTTACTTACCCTGAAGAAAGTCAGAAAGAAGTGAAGGCATTAGATAAACTGGCGAACTGGTGATCTGGTGAATTGGTGAGTTTTATTCTTTGTTACTCTGTGACTTTGTGACTTTGTGATTCTGTTCAAAGCTCTACTTTCAACCCATCGTATGCCTGTTTAATAAAGGAAGGCAATTCCTTCTGCACATCTTCGTAACATCCCATCTGGTGGCTGATGTGGGTCAGATACCCTTGTTCCGGTTTTAGCTTTTCCAGGATAGCGACTGCTTCCGACAGGTTTAAATGAGAATAATGTTTTTTCTTTCGCAAGGCATTGATGACGATCACCCTGGATCCTTCGATTTTTTTCATCTCCTTTTCGGGAATGTCGATGGCATCCGTGATATAGGTAAGATCACCGATCCTGTAACCGAAAATATAATGATCGTTGAAATGAAGGACTTTAATAGGTAGAATCGGTAAGCCGGAAATTTCAAACTGACGGTTCCCGATCAGATGAAGATTGATTTCGGGTACACCCGGGTATTTGTCCTCACCAAAGGCGTAAGAAAATTCCTTTTTGATGGCCCCCTGCACTTCCCTGGAGGCATATACCTCGGCAGGCCTTTGAAGAATATAATTGAATGCCCTCACATCATCGAGTCCACCGATGTGGTCTTTATGGGCATGGGTGATCAGGAGGGCATCGATTGAGCATATATCTTCCCGTAGCATCTGTTGGCGGAAATCCGGTCCGCAGTCGATGATGATGCGTTTCCCTTCGGTTTCAACCATAACGGCAGAACGCAATCGTTTATCCCTGGCATCTGCTGACCGGCAAACATTGCAATCACAAGCTACGACAGGGATTCCTTGTGAAGTACCCGTTCCAAGAAAAGTGAGAACCACGGAAATGGATGATTGAATTAAATAAGATGGTAAAGGTACGAAAGGAAACTATTCCCTGCTATTCCTTTCCTTAAACTCGCTGATCAGTTTGACGAAAGTCTCTTTGACAGAAGTTATGGAAGTTGCTTTGAATGCATTCGACCCGGCGAAAGCATAGCCACTGTTGAAATTGCCTTTAACGGCATTGATCAGGGCAGCGATGATGCAATATGGACTGGAGGTAACATCGCAGGTTTTGATGCATTTGAAGGGGCACTTAATGGGGTGTTTTTGCCCTTGCCTGACCTTTTCAAGGAAATCGTTGAAAATTGCGCGTCCTGGCATACCCACCGGGCTTTTAATGATCCCGATATCTTCCTTTTTAGCGTCGATATAGGTTTGTTTGAAATCCGGAGAGGCATCACATTCATTGGTGGTAACGAAAATAGTTCCCATCTGTACGCCGGAGGCCCCAAGTTTCATGATGTTATAAATATCTTCCCCTGTGTAAATACCGCCTGCAGCAATAACGGGAATCGTCTGATGGTATTTCTCTTCGAAGTGGCTTACTTCCTCCACCACATCCGGTATCAGTTTCTCTAATGAAAAATTCACATCTTCGATCTGTTCTGTCTTAAATCCAAGGTGCCCTCCGGCTTTTGGCCCTTCAACAACAATGGCATCCGGAAGGTAGTCGTAATGCGAATGCCAT
Source organism: Bacteroidales bacterium (assembly GCA_003142515.1). Lineage (GTDB taxonomy): Bacteria > Bacteroidota > Bacteroidia > Bacteroidales > FEN-979 > FEN-979. The sequence goes on along the minus strand of PLMO01000145.1, from coordinate 8,261 downwards.
TTTTCACAGATCAGCTTTGCCGCCCTTGCCGAAGAAACAATAGGAACAAGTTTGGTCGTACTGTCTTTTTTCAGGAAAGATGGCATGTCAAGAGGCAATCCTGCCCCGGAAAAAATGATATCCACCTTCTCGGAGATGGATGTTTTGACCATGTCAACAAAGTTAGACATAGCCACCATGATGTTAACTCCAATCACGCCTTTCGATTTCTCACGTGCAAGACGGATCTCCTCTTTCAGCCCATAAATGCTTGCTTCAAGAAAATTGGTGGAAAAATGGCGGTAGAGAAGTCCCAGTCCTGCGCTGGATATAACACCTACACCTCCTTCATTAGCTACGGCGGATGCAAGTCCTGATAAAGATACTCCTACACCCATTCCGCCCTGAATGATAGGAATTGAGATCCTGAGATCTCCAATGGAAAGTGTTTTCAATTAATCTATTAATTTTTACAAAGATAATCCTCTTTTTACTAACTTTTACATCCTATGTCAAATCCTTTTAAAATTGAAAATCAAAAAACTATGCTATTGCCCGTCCTATGCAGGATATAGCTTCAACAACCTCCTGTTATTAAAAAATGTTAATTATCAAATATATGTCTGGCTGAAACGTTACCTTTGCACAGCTTTTTAAAGANNATTATTTCCGGAAGGAACTGAAAAAAACAGGCAGGGACCGGAAACTAACCAACCTCAGGGATGCAAAGAAAATCGGTATTATTTATAATCTTGATAATGTTCCGGATTATGATGTAGTTGCTGAATTTGTGACTCAATTGCAGCATGACCGCAAAGAGGTCAAAGCATTGGGATATGTCAAGAACAAGAACCTGATCAGTCGTTTCCTGCCTAAATTATCGTATGATTTTTTTTCAGTGAAAGATATGAATTGGTTCTACAAACCGGTTAAGGACAAGGTGATGGATTTCATCCAGAAAGATTTCGACCTTCTGATTGACCTGGATATGAAAGACAGCCTGCCCTTGAAATATATCTCAGGACTTTCCATGTCGATGTGCCGGATTGGACGTTATTCTGAAGGCAGTACGTCCTGTTACGACTTCATGCTCGATGTCAATCCTTCCACTCCGGTCACTGAATTTATCAGGCAGATTACGCATTATTTAACCATCATCAACAATGACAGAAAAGCTACAGGATAAACTACGGGGAACAGGTGTAGCCATTGTAACCCCATTCACAAGGTCCAATGCCATTGATTTTCTTGCTTTTGAAAAAATTCTCAATCATACCATAAGCAATGGGGTTAAATACATTGTTCTTCTGGGAACTACAGGAGAATCAGCTACACTTTCGAAACTGGAAAGACAGACCCTCATAGAATTTACAATCGAAAGGATTGATCATCGCGTACCGCTGGTTCTTGGATTGGGAGGAAATAATACCTCGGAATTGGTACTTTCCATTCATGGAACACCCTTTAAAGATATCGACGCCATACTTTCCGTTTGTCCTTATTACAACAAACCAACACAGGAAGGAATCTATCAGCATTTTAAAATTGTTGCGGAAGCCAGTCCTGTACCGGTGATCCTCTATACGGTTCCCAGCCGTACCTGCAGCAACATTTCCGCTTCCACAACGCTTAAACTGGCCCATGATTTCAGCAACATCATCGGAATCAAGGAAGCATCCGGCAGCTTCGACCAGATCTTCCATTTACTGAAGAACCGGGCGGAAGGTTTTCTTGTTATATCCGGTGATGATGCAATCACTTTACCGTTGCTTGCAGCCGGTGCAGATGGTGTCATTTCTGTGGTTGCAAATGCCTTCCCAAAGAAATTTTCAGAAATGGTCAGGTTGGGGCTGAAGGATGATTTCACGGCTGCCCGTAAAATCCATTTTGAACTCATCGACCTCATCAATGCTCTTTTCCTGGATGGCAGCCCTGGTGGAATCAAGGCAGCACTGACCCTGATGGATCTCTGTGAAGAGATTGTCCGTTTACCACTGGTTCCGGTTAGCAAAGACGTTCATAAACTCATCAAAAAACTCATTGACAAATTGATAAAGAAATGAAAAAAAACAACTTTGCACTGGTTACGCTGATGTTAACCCTCCTGTTTTCTTCAGCTTATGCACAAAAGAATAAGCAGCAAACCCTCGATGATCTGTTTTTGAAGAATGGAGAGATCTATTTTTCTTTTCAGATATTTGGCCGGGATGAAATTCCGGTGTTAACGAAGATCATTTCGATAGACAATGTTAAAGGAAATGAGGTTTACGCATATGCCAACAGGAAAGAATTCAACCGTTTCCTTGACCTGGGTTACACCTATACTATTCTGCCTCACCCCGGAACTTTGCTGAGTGAATCCGAACTCAATATGGGAGGAAATCAGAGAAGTCCCCATTCAGGTACCGTTTGGAATTTTTATCCAACCTACGACCAGTATGTTGCCTATATGCAAGGATTTGCTTCGGATTATCCCGCCATCTGCCGGCTGGATACTTTAGGGACCACTACACAAGGCCGACTTCTGCTGGCCGTTAAGCTCAGCGACAGCGTCAATGTGACCCGGGGAAAACCCGAGTTTTTTTATACCTCGACCATGCATGGTGATGAAACCTGCGGTTATATCCTGATGCTGCACCTGATCGATTCATTGGTGAGCGGTTATGGTTCCGTTCCAAGGATCACCAACCTTCTGAATAATTACCAGATCTACATCAACCCGTTAGCCAATCCTGACGGAACCTATCACGGCGGAAACAACACGGTAAACGGTGCACAACGGTACAATGCAAACGGAGTCGATCTGAACCGTAACTTCCCTGATCCTCAAGCCGGCTCGCATCCTGACGGAAACGTGTGGCAAATGGAGACCCTTGGATTCATACATTATGATTCCATTCACCATTTTGTTATGTCGGCCAATTTTCATGCTGGGAACGAAGTGGTAAATTATCCCTGGGATACTTGGGTGAAGCTTCATGCCGACGATACCTGGTTTCAGTTTGTAAGCCGCGAATATGCTGATACGGCCCACCTGAACAGTCCGCCCGGGTATATGACCGATTTGAATAACGGGATCACAAACGGCTATGCCTGGTACCAAGTCGAAGGAGGACGACAGGATTATACAACCTATTTTCATTATGGACGTGAAGTAACAATTGAACTATCATATGTTAAATTATTGCCTGCCAGTGAATTGATCGATTACTGGAACTATAATAAACGATCGTTTTTAAACTACACTGAAGAATGCTCCTATGGGATCAACGGGCAAGTAACCGATACCGTTACAGGAAATCCGATCAAAGCCCAGGTCTTTATAACAGGTCATGACATCGACAATTCATGGGAATTTTCAAATGCTTATAATGGATGGTATTACCGGCCGATTGCGGAGGGTACCTGGGCACTTACGTTCACTCGCCTGGGGTATTATGCTAAAACCATCCATGAGATTAACGTTACAAACCGGAACACAACACGACTGAATGTAAGAATGGTTCCCCTTAATTTTGGGATTCCGAACCAAACGCAAAAAACCTTTGCCTTTGTCTATCCCAATCCCTCCAATGGCAACATTCAAGTGCTCATTCCTGAATCAGGAACCGGTTCCTTCACTTTTTCGGTATATGATATAACCGGACGGTTGCTCCAGACAGGAACGATGGATGGGGCGGGGGACAAGACGGTTTTCCCGCTTGATCTAACTCACTATCAAAAAGGGATTTACCTTTTGAAACTGGATGGGGGGAAGACAATTTACGAAAACAAGCTAATTATTCATTGACGGGCCTTTCAAGCATACTCTTTCAGGCTATCTGAATTCATCACCAACATAAGGAACTCCGCCCGTGGAATATTCACCCACAACCAATTTTTGCTTAACAAGCTTGAAAGTATCGATGGTGTACTTAACATCTTCCGGTGTATGAATAGCAGTAGGGATAAGGCGAAGCATAATGACTCCTTTGGGAACGACAGGGTAGATCACGATGGAACAGAAGAGTCCGTGATTCTCCCTCATGTCTTGCACCATCTGCGTGGCTTCTCCTACTCCGCCCTTCAGAAATACCGGTGTGACGGGTGATGCAGTGTTTCCGATGTCGAAGCCATTTTCTTTCAATCCCGATTGCAGCGCCTTTACGATGGTCCAAAGTTTCTCCCTTAATTCAGGCCGGGTCCTGATCAGCTCAAGTCTCTTCATAGCGCCGACAACCATTGGCATTGGAAGTGATTTTGCGTAGATCTGTGATCGCATTTTAAAGGTAAGCGATTTGATGATCTGTTTATCACTGGCAACGAAAGCGCCGATACCGGCCATGGCTTTTGCAAATGTCCCGAAGTACATATCTACTTTATCCATTACCTGCTGGTGTTCGCTTGTGCCTTTGCCGTTGGGGCCCATGGTCCCGAAACCGTGTGCGTCATCGACCAGGAGGCGGAAGTTATATTGGTCTTTAAATGCAAGAATTCCTTTCAGGTTTCCGAGATCGCCTGCCATACCGTAAACACCTTCTGTAATGACCAGAATTCCGCCACCGGTTTCATCGGTAAGTTTTTTGGCCCGCCCCAACTGCTTTTCAAAGCTTACCATGTCGTTGTGCGGGTAAACAAATCGTTTCCCCATATGAAGCCGTAAACCGTCGAGGATGCAAGCATGGGATTCTGAATCGTAAACCACCACATCATGGCGGTCGAGCAGGGAATCGATGATGGAGACCATCCCCATATATCCATAATTCAACAGGTAAGCGGATTCTTTACTTTCAAATTCTGCAAGCTGGCGTTCCAGTTCGAGATGGTACTCCGTTTGTCCCGACATCATCCTGGCTCCCATTGGGTACCCCATTCCCCAGTCTGCGGCGCCTTTGGTATCTGCTTCCCGTACTTCCGGATGATTGGCAAGTCCCAGATAATTATTCAGACTCCACACAATGCATTCTTTCCCTCTAAAGATCATTTTATTGGAGATCTGACCTTCCAGTTTCGGAAAATAAAAGTAACCGTAACCCTGGTCTGCATATAAGCCAAGAGGCCCTTTGTTCGAAATAACTTTTTCAAAAATGTCCACCTGAATTTGTTTTTATGAGTTAAACGATAGGATAATTGGCAGGTATTCCGCTGGAATGAAAATCATTTCTGACGCAGGAATACAGGTTCTCTCTTTACAACACCGGAAAATTTATTTCCCGAAGAATCTGTAGACAAAATTACTTCTTTAGGATGGATTAGCAAATTAATGTTATCATAATTCTTTCTAAGGTGCAACTACTTTTTCTTTGACTTAAGGACTAAGAAATAATTAATCATAATCCTGCATCACAGCAAGCCAAGCGGAAATAACCAGTCTTGTGAGACCGATCAGAGAATCACAAAAAAGCTCAGGAATTGTGGGATTATGCTAGACGTTGCAAGCCTCGATCACATTATCGTTGGATATGAAAGGTATTATTCCTTTGCTGACGAAGGAACGTTGTAATAATATGGTCCCGGGAAACTGTTTTTTTTATTTCCCTTGGTAATTAATATGAGAGATACATTAATTTTCAATTTTTTTTAAATAGTTCGTTTAAGAAAGTTATAAGTTACTGGTAAATGTTATGTGTTTTTTTATTATCTTTGTATCGAAAGATCGTTTTTGGATTAATTGACTTGTCATTTGATGCAAAACAATACCATTCGGTTGTTTGTTATTGATGATCATCCGATCGTAGTTGATGGAATCAGATATCGTTTACATTCTGAACAAGATAGGATAACAGTTGTTGCCAGTGCTCTAAATGTACACGATGCTATTCCTAATCTCAAGCTTAATGCGTTTGATATCATCATTCTAGATTTGTATATTCCAAATTGTAATCCACTAGATAATGTAAAAACCCTTAAAGATAGATTTAGAGACAAGAAGATTATAATTTTCACTTCTGAATCTGCCAGTGTATGGGTAAGCCGAATGATAAAAGAGGGAGTTAATGCTTATTTAACTAAAGATTTATCCGATTCTCAATTTATATCCGCGATTTATAAAGTATTCAATGGTGAAGCTGTTTTTCCCATAGATGTATCGTCGATTAATATTACAAATGGAAAAAAGGATTTCGAACGTGAGCAACAGCTATTGCCTATACAGAGGAAAATTATCAAATTACTCAGCGATGGATTATCGGTAAAACAAATTGCAGATAAAGTTGAAACTAATTTCTTTAGAATAAATTATTTACTAAAGAAAACTCGCCAACAATTCAAAGTGAAGAACAATGTTGAATTGATTGCCACTTTGCTTAACAGTAAAACAGGTTAAGCTCTTATCCAACAGTTTATTTATAGAAATAAGTAAAGGATATTGAATCCTATAGAGACACTTTTTTAGTGGGCTTAGCTGCCAAATTTCTTTACCAAATATTTAGCTTTTCATGATGTATGAATGATCTTTTGTTATACATATAAATTAAATAATTACTATTTTTAGTAAAGTATCATATTGAAAGAAATTTTTATTAGAATTGTTACAATTATTGATTGAATCCATCAAATGTGAGATTGAGTTTAAAATTGCCTGATGAACAGAAGTTTAATTGTACGCAAATCAATCATAATGAAAGTACTACAAGAATTATTTGTATTAATTATATGCTGCTTTTCAATTGAAATACTCTATGCGCAACCAGGTACCCTTGATAAATCATTCGGTGATAATGGAATAGCTTTAACTAAAATTGGTCCAAGGGATAATTCTATTTTTTCTTTGGCAATTCAGCAAGATGCAAAAATTATTTCAGCTGGAGGTATATATAATGGATCAAATTATGAGTTTGCTTTAGCACGCTATGATACTAACGGAGTTTTGGATCAAGGATTTGGACTAAATGGCATTGTCACAACGAATATAAGTCCCAGGGATAATTGTGCATTTTCTATAATTATTCAGGCAGATGGGAAGCTAGTATTGGCAGGCTATGCTTTTAACGGTTCATATTACGATTTTGCATTAGCAAGATATAACAATAATGGTTCATTAGACTCCACATTCGGTTTAAATGGCATTGTGATAACTTCATTCGGTAAAACGAGTATTATTTATTCATCAGCTTTTGAGTCTGATGGTAAAATTATTGCAGTAGGATGTCTAGGTTCTCCATATTCTCCGGGTAAAAATATTTTTGCTTTGTGCCGGTATAATATTGATGGCCATTTAGATGAGACCTTCGGTACTGGAGGGAAGGTACTTACTGAATTAGGTTCTGTTGATGATGTTGCTAAATCAGTAAAAATCAGAAAAAATGGTAAAATTGTTGTTTGTGGGTGGTCATATAAAGGGCTTGAGCCAAATTTTGCTCTAGTCCAGTATAATTATGACGGTACACTTGATGAAACTTTCGGAAATGAAGGAAGTATTGTCACTTCTATTCCTTTGACAAGTTCAGCATGGTCTTTAGCAATACAAAATAATGAGAAGATTATTGTGGTTGGAGACTCATATGATGGACTACATGAAAACTTTACTTTAGTTCGGTATAATTCTAATGGGGCAATTGATACATTATTTGGATCAAAGGGCAGTGTAGTGACAAAAATTGGACAAGGAGATAATAGTGCAAGGGCAGTGAATTTACAACTTGATGGAAAAATTCTTGTTTCGGGATATTCTTTAGACTCAAATTTAAAGAAAGATTTCGCCTTAGTCAGATATGATTCAATAGGTAATCTGGATGAATCATTTGGATTAAAGGGTATTGTAACTACAAACATTACACCCTTTGATGATTTGGGGTACTCTTCCATAATTCAAGCTAATGGTAAAATAATTATAGGAGGGGAGGCATTTTATAATGATAGTTGTTCATACTTCACACTTGCTCAGTACTTGTTAGGTTTTAATACAGGAATAATTGAAGCGAATCTTTCTAAAAATGTTTTTTATATATATCCTAATCCATTTTATGACAGAATTACATTAAAATATAATCTAACTACTGATTCATGCATATATATTAAACTTATAGATATACAAGGAAAAGTACTGAATACATTTATTGATAATCAAATTCAGAGAAGAGACCAATCAATGAAATTAATTTTCAATAAAGATTTAGCTGCTGGGTTTTATTATCTTATTATGTCAACAGAAAATCAAACAGTTAGTATTAAAATTATAAAAGTTAATTGAATTGTCAAACTAGTAGCATGCCAGCCGAATAAATGAAAAATGAATATAACTAAATCACTCTGGATTAAAAATCCAGAGGTTTGATTAAAAGGTAAAAAATGAAATTTTTTAA
>PLMO01000018.1 GCA_003142515.1 Bacteroidales bacterium | reverse complement strand
CGCATGAGTAAAATGGGAATGACCCTTGAGATAGAGCTGGGCGTAACCGGAGGGGAAGAGGATGGCATAGACAATACCGGCATCGACAGTTCACGCCTTTATACACAGCCCGAACACGTAGCATTTGCATATGAGGAATTAAGCAAGATCAGCGATCACTTCACCATCGCCGCCTCTTTTGGCAATGTTCACGGGGTTTACAAACCGGGCAACGTAAAACTGCAACCTGTTATCCTTTACAATTCCCAGAATTACATCCAGGATCATTATAAAACCGGCCCGAATCCTGTGAATTTTGTATTTCATGGCGGATCGGGATCTGAACCGGAAAAAATTAAGGAAGCGCTCACCTATGGTGTGGTCAAGATGAACATTGATACCGATACGCAATGGGCTTTCTGGGAAGGCATCATGAAATATTACAAGAAGAATGAAGGATATCTCCAAGGCCAGATCGGGAACCCGGAGGGCGAGGACAAACCAAACAAAAAGTTTTATGATCCGCGTGCCTGGTTGCGTGAAGGTGAAAAATCGATCGTTGAACGGCTGAAGATCGCTTTTGCCGATCTTAATTGCCTGAACCGGTATTAGAACCCAAGTCCTGCGGCAAGGGTTTCTTTCGGCCGGATACACAACACCGGGATCGGCGACCGGTTAATGGTTTGTTGTACATATGAGCCCATCCAGAGGTTAGCTGTGGAAGATTCCTGTTGGGTCATGATGGAGATCAGGTTGGCATCCATACTTTTCCCATATTTGATCATGCTATCCGCAATGTTGTCGGCTTCCATGCTCGTAATTAAATATTTTATCTCTTCTTCTTCAAAATATTTTGCTACCTGTTCAGAATAGGAGTCAACATTCCGGCGGATTGCCTTGGCCTTTGTACTGTATAAGGAAAGAACATGGACCTGCGCATCGTGTTTCTTTGCAAGGTATCCTGTGAATGTAGCCTTTTGCCGGGTCTCTGTGGTGCTATCGATGGGAAGGACAATTTTTGACAGGGGCCGGGCGATATCGATGCCACCCCGGATCGTGATGACGGGGCATGGGGAGAGCGAGACGATCCGGTTTGCATTGCTGCCGATCCAAAATTCGACAAAGACCGAAGCCCCATGGGTACCGGTGACCACCAGCATGGCCTTGCTTTCCCTCGCTTCATCCGTAATCTCTTTGTACACTTTCCCGGTCCGGATCTTATAACTGATCTTATTCCCCGGTAATTCCGGCTGGTACTTTGCGATCAGTTCGGTAAACTGGACTTTGACTTCCTTTGTGGGATCTCCCCCGGTATCAAATTTATCTTTTTCTTCTGCGGATTTACGTACCCAAACCAAGTCCAGGTTGGTATTGCATTTCTGTGCAATCGACAATGCATGGAGAAAAGCATTGATTGAGCTTTCCGAAAAATCAACGGCAACAACGATGTTATTCATATCTTTCTTTTTTTATTCCACTTTGGGTAAATTGATCATATCTGCTATGATCCAGGCGTTCGGGTACTCATCGATAATATCGTTCAGGAATCGCTGGGCATCAAGCCGGGTTCGAAAATCCCCAACCCTTACCTTGTAATTCGGCGACTTGAACGAAAGGTATGCCCCTACATCCGGATATTTCGCTTTAAAGCCTTCATATATAGACTGTGCTTTTGTCTTAGAGTTGTTTCCCGAATCAAAAAATATCTGGATCCTGTAACCATCCATGCCTTTTCTGTTCTGGTTTATCTGGATATGCTTGCTGACAAGCATATCCACCTTGTCATCCTGAATGATCTGAATGTGCCCCTTTTCCTTATTTTTCTCCTGCGCAAAACCCATTACTGCCGGGCCACTCAAAAGAAACAAGACGACCACCGGAACAAGGATCTTATAGAGGGTTATACGGTTCATAAGCAAAAATGTTCCACAGGGTGAATACTTAATATCGGTATCGGCGACTGGTTGACCATTTGCTGTGCATGCGGACCAAGGAGAATATTGGCAGGAGTTTCCTGTTCGGTCATGATGCTGATCAGGTCAGCGCCCATATTCAGTGCATAATCGATGGTCATCTTGGTAATGTCATTGGAGATGATTTTATCCCTCACCAGTTTCACGTTGTGTTTCTCGAGGTACTTGGCAGCCTGGTCGGCTAAGTTTTCGGCGACCCGCTGAATTGATTTCAGCTGACTATAATGGGTGGCAACGATATGGACTTCCGAGCCAAACACCTCAGCGAGTTTAGCGATGAAGGGAAATTTCTGCAGGGTTTCAGAGGAACTGTCAACCGGAACCAGGATTCGGTCAATGCTTTTTCCTTCAGGAAAATCACGTCTGACCGTGATCACAGGACAGTTGGAATAGGTCACGATCTTGAAGGCATTGCTTCCGATCCAGTATTCTTCAAATCCCGAGATCCCATGTGCACCGGTAACGATTATCATGGCGCCGATGGTACTGGCAAGCACGTCCAGTTCATGATATATCTTTCCTTTCCGGAGTTTGTATTCCAGTTTGATCTCTTTCGAAACATTCTTATGGTATTGATGGATCAATTCTTCAAAACGTTTCTTTGCTTCATTCCGATTTTCATTGGAGGTGTCGGAATAGATGCCTTCCGTTGTAGCAATTTTATCCACCCATACCATGACAATATCTGATTTCAGCTTGTTGGCTAATGGAATCGAATATTTCAAAGCATGAATGGAGGTATTCGAAAAATCTACAGCGACTATGATCGGTTGCATTTTGGAGGAAGTTTGGGTAATAATCCAAGGTAAAGTTACACAAATTTTATTCTCACAATATACTTTCGGGGTGGAATTAATTTAAAGGGAATAGCTAATTTTGCTACTTTTGTGTTATAGGGTGGCAGGATTTGCATATGAATTTCAATTCTGTTGCCTGCCTTATCTCTCTAAAATGAATGACAACCTTGACCCCACCGGGAATCAATTCAACAATACTGAGAAGGAGATCGAGAAGGTTTTACGGCCGAGGGAGTTTAGTGATTTTTCAGGGCAGGAAAACCTTATTGAGAACCTGAAGATCTTTGTCCAGGCTGCAAAGCAACGGAAAGAGCCGCTCGATCATGTGTTGTTGCATGGGCCTCCGGGATTGGGGAAAACAACCCTCTCCCACATCATTGCCAATGAACTGAACGTCAATATCAGGGTCAGTTCAGGACCCGTGTTGGATAAACCCGGCGACCTGGCAGGAATCCTGACAAACCTGGAAAAAAATGATGTTTTATTCATTGATGAGATCCACCGGCTGAGCCCTGTTGTGGAAGAGTACCTCTATTCGGCCATGGAGGATTTCAAGATCGATATCATGATCGAGACCGGCCCGAATGCACGAAGTATTCAGATAAAACTGAATCCCTTTACCTTAATCGGCGCTACTACCCGTTCGGGTTTGCTCACGGCACCTCTCCGTTCAAGGTTTGGTATCAATTCCCGCCTGAATTATTATACAGCGGCAACCCTTGAACGCATTATCTTTCGCTCGGCCAAAATCCTGAAGGTACACATCACACCCGATGCAACTGCGGAAATCGCCCGCCGGAGCCGGGGAACCCCCCGTATTGCCAACCTCCTCTTGCGGCGTGTACGTGACTTTGCCCAGATAAAAGGCGATGGCAACATTGACCTGAAAATCAGCCACTATGCCTTATCAGCGCTGAATGTTGATAAACATGGATTAGATGAGATGGACAACAAGATCCTCCTGACCATCATTGATAAATTCAAGGGAGGACCGGTAGGACTCAATACAATCGCCACTGCCGTCTCGGAAGATCCCGGCACCATCGAAGAAGTTTATGAACCATTCCTCATCCAGGAAGGCTACCTCATGCGCACCCCGCGTGGCAGGGAGGCCACAGAAGCTGCCTACAAACATCTTGGAAAAATTAAAGCCGGCCCTCAATCGGAATTGTTTTAAACAACAATGTTGACAAAAAGGATTAATTTTGATAATAATGCTGAGCGGAATTTGTAATTCCGCTCCGGAAAATTGTTTTACAACTTAGCTGATATTTATTCTTATTACGTATTATGCGACGGAGTTACCAACTCCGCCGAGCAATAGAACATGAAGCTTTCGATTTATGGAGATTCCCGGAGATAAAATAAAAACCAAGGCCCTTGAGCTGGGCTTTGCTTTCTGCGGATTTGCCAAAGCTATAGCATTGGAAGAGGATTTTGCCTTTTTCACCACCTACCTTAGGGAAAAACGTAATGCCGGGCTCGATTATCTTGAAAAAGAACCGGAGAAAAGAACAGATCCACGGAAGGTATTCAACGGGACCCAAACCGTGATCGGTCTTTTAATGAATTATTTTCCCGGAGAAACCCTTACGGCTGAAGACAACTTTATTATCTCCAAATATGGATATGGCAAGGATTATCACGAAGTACTGAAAGCCAGGACCGGCATCCTTGTTCAATTTATGAACGATGAATGCGGTCCGCTCAATGCGAAAGCATTTGTCGACAGCGGACCTGTGCTTGAAAAAGCCTGGGCACAGCGATGCGGGCTCGGCTGGAGAGGCAAGAATACGATCCTGATCAATCCTTCCAAAGGCTCGTTTCATTTCATTGCAATTATACTGACCGACCTTAGGATTGAACCGGATCTTCCGGAAAAGGATCATTGCGGAAACTGCCATCTCTGCATGGATGCCTGTCCCACCGGCGCGCTCGAAGCTCCATATACCCTTACTCCATCGAAATGCATTTCGTATCTTACCATTAAAGAAAAGGAAGATATTCCACGGGAACTATTGGATAAATTTCACGACCGAATCTATGGTTGTGATATCTGCCAGGATGTGTGTCCGTATAACAGGTTTGCCGTGCCGCATTCCACCCCTGAATTTTTACTCTCAGAACGTTTAAAAAACATGCGGAAGAGCGATTGGTTGCAGCTTATGCGGGAAGAGTTTGAGATACTATTCAAGGAATCAGCCGTAAAAAGAACAGGATATGACAAGCTGATTAAGAACATCCGCAATGCTGCGGAAACCTATAACGCGTAACGCGTTACGCGTCACGTTCTTCCTTCCCCCATTGAAATGAAGGAAACTCAAAGCCAGCAAGGGTCAGGACCCTGTCAACAACGGTCAGAACCGCTTCTTCTAAGTTCTGCGGCTTGCTGTAAAAGGAAGGTGATGCAGGACAAATGATTGCTCCTGCTTTGGTAAGGAGTTTCATGTTGTTGATATGGATCAGGTTGAACGGCATTTCACGGGGAACAAGGATGAGTTTTTTTCGTTCCTTCAGGATGACATCGGCTGCACGGGTGAGGAGGTCGGAGGAAACTCCTGATGCGATTCTTCCCAGGGTTCCCATGGTACACGGGCAAACAATCATTACATCATATCCTGCCGACCCGGAAGCCAGGGGAGAGAAGAAATCATCCGGGCGATATACCGGAAAAGGAACCTTCTTCTCATCAAATGGTCCGAGTTCATATTCCCAGACAGCCCTTGCATTATCGGAAAACACCACCCCGCAATCTTCCACCTGGTCTTCCAGTTTATTAACCTTATCCAGTAGCAGTTTGCCATAAAGGGAACCGCTGGCACCCGTTATCCCGATAATTATTTTTAGTTTCTTCATCTGTTTAGGCGTTGGGTATTAGGTATTAGGTATGGGGTTTTGGGAAATTGCATTAAACGAAAAAAAGATTTCACCGACGCTAATGCGCTAAGGACGCGAATTATTTTGTGACTTTGTGACTCTGTGACTCTTATAATTATCCATTATCAATTTTCAATTGTCAATTAATTAAAATTCTTTAGCCTTGAAGTCCCATAGAAGTGCCAGCGACAGCACATTGTTGTATTGCCCGGTTTCAAAAAGCATCCTGCGATATCCGCCGTAATTATTTTTACTGCGGATGGAGTTCAGTGAATAGTTCGATCTTATATTGATGCGCAGGTGATTTGTAAGGTAGGCGCCGAATCCAAAGATTCCTGCAAACGTAACGGGCCGCAAGGGAACTGTCTCCGGGGGGGCTGCTTCGTTCAACAGTTCAAGTGAACCAATGGTGACGTCAGCTACTGGCCCGGCTTCAAAGTAAAACCGCTTCTTAAAGGTATATTGATATAATATTGGAACCTCGATATAATGAAGTCTGAGTAAATAGGTATTTCCGCCGCTGACCGTTGTATCGTTTCGCCGGCTTCCTTTCTGGATGTATTCCAGTTCCATCTGGAAGGAAGAATGGGGCGATATCTGAAGGGTGACATATCCTCCGCCAAGATATCCCCATTTATGATAACCATCATAGGTGTCCCCGTCAACCTGGCTTGTAACGCCGCCCAGCATCAATCCTGCATTGAAGCGCTGAGCCTGGAGCGAAGAAGAAGCCATCACCAGCAAAAGAAGGAGAAATACTATTCCTGTTAAAATCAATTTCATATGGCTAATCATTTTAGAGGGGAAAACTTGGTTTCTGTCTATTTATTACGTTCAGTAGTAAAAATCACAAGTTGTTCGAGTGAATTCCGGTATGTACTTTCCGGGAATGTGTGCAAGAGGTCGATGGCCTTTTGCCGGTGTTCCAACATCTTTTCGTGTGCGTACACTATGCCGCCGCTGGCCCTGACTCTTTCGATCAGTTCTGCAATCCTTGCCGGTTCCGTATTATGGTTCTTGACTGTATTGACAATCCATCTTTTTTCCGCAAAGTCTGAATGGTTCAGCAGGTAGATCAGCGGAAGTGTCATTTTCCGGTCTTTGATGTCGATGGCAGCAGGTTTGCCTGTGGCATTTCCGGCTTCATAATCAAAAAGATCATCTTTGATCTGGAAAGCAATCCCGGTATGTTCCCCGAAAAGACGCATCTTTTCAATGGTCTCCGGATCGGATCCTGAGGAAGCACTTCCGCAGGCACAGCATGAGGCAATGAGGGAAGCGGTTTTTTTGCGGATGATCTCAAAATAGACCGCTTCCCTGATATCGAGACGACGGGCTTTTTCGATCTGTAACAGTTCCCCTTCACTCATTTCCCTTACCGCATTGGAGACGATCCGGAGGAGATTGTAATCATTATTTTCCAGGGAGAACAACAATCCTTTCGACAGGAGATAATCTCCAACGAGGACGGAAATTTTATTTTTCCACAATGCATTGATGGAGAAAAATCCCCTGCGGAGGTTTGAATCATCCACCACGTCGTCGTGAACCAGTGTAGCCGTATGAAGCAATTCGATGAGGGAAGCCGCACGGTAAGTAGATTCTTTGATGCCTCCGGTNNTTTCCTTCAAAGA
Source organism: Bacteroidales bacterium (assembly GCA_003142515.1). Lineage (GTDB taxonomy): Bacteria > Bacteroidota > Bacteroidia > Bacteroidales > FEN-979 > FEN-979. Next base: position 539 of record PLMO01000018.1, on the reverse strand, counting down.
TCCCAATGTGTTCTGCAACGGGGGCCTGTATTTCCTTAAGCGAAAGCATCGGATATTTTAGATTCTGTAAAAATAAGCAAAATTGGCTCAACGCCGGTAAGTTAATCAACGGAAAATTCCCACTTTTGTGTTCTTATTCTACCTCAATGTCCGGATTTCTTTTTCATGATGTCATTTTCGGCCCGGTTCATAGCCGGCGTCTCGGCCTTTCCCTGGGGATTAACCTTCTTCCCACGCATTCAAAATATTGTTCGTTCAACTGCATCTATTGTGAATGCGGATGGACACCCGAAAACATGAACATAGTCCCGGAGCTTCCCTCGCGTGAACTGGTCGGCCAGTACCTCGAATACAGGCTAAAGGAACTCGTTGAGGAAGATCATATCCCCGATGTGCTGACCTATGCAGGGAACGGGGAACCCACCCTGCACCCTGATTTTGCATGTATCGTGGATGACACCCTTGCATTGCGTGACAAATATATGCCGGGCGTTAAAGTTGCCGTACTTTCCAATGCATCGATGATCCATGATTCTTCG
>PLMO01000085.1 GCA_003142515.1 Bacteroidales bacterium | reverse complement strand
GGAAATGAATAAATTTTATCCGCATCTCCAATTTCTTCAATTTTGCCGTTTCGCATCACGATGAGCCTGTCGGACATGAACCGTACTACTGACAAATCGTGTGAAATGAAAACGTAAGTGAAGCCAAATTCGTTTTTCAGTTTGTTAAGAAGGTTGAGGATCTGCGCCTGTATGGAAACATCCAGTGCGGAAACTGATTCATCACAGATGATCAGCCTGGGTTGAACGGCCAGTGTTCTTGCAATACACACCCGTTGCCGCTGCCCNNCTGCGTTTTCTCCCGTCACGACCGGGGTATTGAGCCTGCATCAACATCGGTTCCATGATGGCAGCCCCTGCCGTCAACCTTGGGTTGAGTGATGAATAGGGATCCTGGAAAATGATTTGAAGGTCTTTTCGAATCGATTTTAATTTTTTTTGCGATAGATCCTGGATCTCCCGGCCATCGAAAATAATTTTTCCAGACCTGGTCCTGATCAATTGAAGTATGCTTCTTCCCAGTGTGGTCTTTCCGCTGCCCGACTCACCTACAATGCCCAGGGTTTCCCCGGGATATACATCAAAAGACACGTAATTGACTGCTTTTACAAATGCATTGGGTCTCCCGAAAAAAGAATAATGGGATGGAAATTCTGTTTCCAGATCCTTAACCTGCAATATCGGTGGATGGGAATAGATCATTTCATGCCGTTTTTTTCGTTCCTCTGTTGTCTCTGCTTCCGGTACCAATATTGGCGGAATCCCTGGTTCTAAAAATTCCGTGATGGTAAGAAGCCTTTTCAACCGCTTGTTTGCAGGAGGACGGCACCTTAACAAACCTGAAGTATAGGGGTGTACAGGCGATCTGAAAACTGTATCTGTTTTGCCCTCTTCTACTACCTTTCCTTTATACATAACCAGAATACGGTCTGCAAAATCCGAAACCAGCGCCAGGTCATGCGTGATGAACAAAATACTCATACCATGCTTTGCCTGTAACTCTTTCATGAGGTCCAGTATGGTTTTCTGAACCGTAACATCCAGTGCCGTGGTAGGTTCATCTGCAATGAGTAGGTTGGGATTGCACGACATGGCAATGGCGATCATTACCCGCTGTTTTTGTCCCCCGGAAAGTTGGTAAGGGTAAGATTCGAAAATAGCTTCGGGCCTTGGAAGCTTGACTTCGTTAAACCAGTCTAGCGCCCTCAACTTGGCCTCCTTCCTGCTGATCTTCAGGTGCCATCGCATCGTTTCTGTAACCTGGAAACCACATGTAAGGACTGGATTTAACGAGGTCATTGGTTCCTGGAAGATCATTCCAAACTCTTTCCCCCTGAAACCTTGCATCTGTTTTTCGGTAAGCAACAACAGGGAAGACACTGATCCATGGGTATCCCGGAAAAAAATATTCCCTTTTTTGATCTCTCCTTCGGGATACGGGATCAGCCGCAGCAATGAAAGTGCAGTGACCGATTTTCCGGATCCTGATTCCCCGACAATTCCCAGGGTTTCGCCGCGTTCCAGCGAAAAACTGACATCATCAATCGCCGTCGTTATTTCATGCTCGTGATGAAAAACAACCGTAAGGGCACTTACTTCTAAAATCGTTTGTTGATCCATTTCCCTGGAAACAAAATTTCCGTATTTGTTTTCCCGCAGCAACAGGTTGCCCGGTAATCAATAAAAAAGGGTAATCATTCTGGTATTACTTTTTCAAAATTAACCGATAAAGCAATATAAATTATACGACATGCTATTAATTGATGATTTTATTTCATTACTCTTTCCGAAAATTTGCGCAGCCTGCGGGAACAGTCTTTGGAAACAAGAAGAAACAGTGTGCCTTTCCTGTGAATTTCATCTTCCAAGGACGAATTTTCATCTTGCCNNGCTTTTCTCTATTTTAATAAAGGAAATAAAGTTCAACGGCTGATCCACCAGCTGAAATACAAAGGGCGTAAGGATATCGGGATCTATCTTGGCCGGCAATATGGGCAACACCTGAAATCTTCTCCTTTTTTCCAGACAGTTCAATTAATCGTGCCGGTGCCGCTTCATCCAAAAAAACTTTTGCAAAGGGGATATAACCAGAGTGAACAATTTGCAATCGGATTGGGGGAAACTATGAAGATCCCGGTAGATCCGTATGCCATCTGTCGTAAAAAAGAAACTGAAACGCAGACTAAAAAATCACGGTTCAGGCGATGGCAGAATGTGGCGGAAGTTTTTGATGTAACAAATCCCGGGTCCATGGAAATGAAACATGTTCTTATTGTTGATGATGTAATCACCACAGGTGCAACCCTCGAATCCTGTATCCATGCACTTTCGTCAATCCATGGGATCCGGATCAGCGTGGCAACAATTGCAGCGGCTCCTGCTTAACGTTTTCCGCCAAGGACACAGGTTTTCTTTAAATGGCTGATCTTTCCTTCCGGTTTTATCAATTCGATATAAAGGATATAAATCCCGATGGGCGATTTCTGGTTTGTATCATTCCGGCCATCCCAGATTATTCCATCCTCTGTTGATAGCAACCTGTTTCTCGCAAGACACCGGATCCGATTGCCGCCGGCATCAAAAATAGTGATGTTCACCAGATAACCCGGATCGTTTAAAGTAAATTTCACCAGTAAAACATCGTCTTTACCGTCATCATCCGGTGTAAAAACGAAAGGTGAGAGGCTTACTGCATCCATACCGGGATCAATCCGTAAAAACTCAGAATTCCGGTACCCCGGCGTGGCAAATCCGCAGTTTTCTGAAGCGGAATGCCAGTTGGCAATATCCTCTGAAGGAAGTTCAGGATTTAACCGTTCGAGCGAAACACCATCGGTCGTGGTCAAGAAATCTGAATACATCGTCGGCGAATAATAAACACGGTCTATGAGAATTCCGTCATTTTTCCTTGCTAAAACAACAGTTCCGTGGTCTCTGTCAAAGGAAGGTAATGCGGTCATCTGCACAAAAGCATCCGGATCCGGACAATAATATCTTTTCAGGATATCGTCTGGGTCTTTTGTCAATACGTAAAAATCACCGGGGAAAGAGAGAAGGCCACTTTCCGATACAGGTTTCAAATCAGTTCCCAGGTTTTGGATGCTGTCAAACAAACCCAGCGCAAGTTCCTGCAGGTCCAGGATTTTTTCAGACCGGTTGAAAATTTCAATGAATTTTTCACCATCTGTTTCAGGATTTGCAAGGATTTCGTTAATGACAAGGTCGCCGGGTAAAATGGAATCCGGAAGGCCGATCCTGACCTGCCGTACAGTATCCAGCAGGTTTCCTGCACAATCGGAGGGAGGTTCTTTACAGGATAAAGAGTAAATATGCTTTTTCCCCAGGGGTTTTGGCAGGTTAATATATGCAAAACCGTACCCGGGTGGAACCGCCGAGATGCCGATAGGGGTATATTCACCCTGGTTAAGCTGCCAGTGGTTTGCATCGCTGATACTAAGACTGTCCATGGATTCGGAAAATTCAATTTCAACGGTGCTATCGGAAATAATCCGTGACCTTTTCAGGTATGGCTGAACATTATCCGGATGGGAAGCATGAACAGAATTGATCGCCCCGGGAGTTCCTCCTTTTGCATCCATCGAAGCCTTCCAGTTATCCAGGCATCCGCAGGGATTCTCCGTATCGATCATTTCAAGCGACCAGCCCCCGTTCTCCTTCAGCGCATCCTGATACCAGTCAGGAGTATATTTCACGGCATGGATCACCTTTCCGGAAGCATTCTTCAGGACCAGCGTGGTTCCTTCATTCGAGAGTGTTGAATAGGATGTAAAGAGATCAATACACGGTCCATAAAAATTCATTATTATGCCCTTGGTCAGAATCAGATATCCATAAGGAGCAATGATGACGCCGGGAAAGGTTTTTGCGGAAGAACCATATTCAAAAGTCCATCCAACCAGGTTAACAGGAAACCGGGTACGGTTATAAAGTTCAACATATTCACTTTCCGGTAACCCGGTTACCGGTTCCGGGTCAGCCATAATCTCATCCATGATGATATCCCAGGTTTTTACCCGGTAATTGGAAAAGGGAACCGCCGTTTCCGGCATTACATTTCCTGCCAGGTCAAGAATGCCTGAGATGACCAGGGTATCGGAAATTCCATCCGGGAAAGGTTGCTGAAAAGTTAACATGACTTTTTTTCCATTAACAGGATCGGGTATTGCCAGAAGCGGGTTTCCGTTCATTTTG
>PLMO01000096.1 GCA_003142515.1 Bacteroidales bacterium | reverse complement strand
GGTATCAGCGCCAAAAGATAAAAAAAACTTATATGTGCAAACCTGAACATTCTAGAATAATTTCACCCCTACTGGGTTTAATGGTTTTTTTTATTTTTAATTCTTCACTCTTCACTGTTATGGTGTATTCCGGAAATAGGTATTCCGGAGAATTATTTCAAGCGTAATAAAAAACAAAGCAATCCATGCCAGGAGGAAAAACTCTTCTTTTTTCTTATGGAATTCTGTGACATCAATTTTCGATTTTTCCAGTTTATCAATCTCCTGATAAACCTGGCGCAGTTTTGTATTATTGGTGGCCCGGAAGTATTTTCCATCCGTCATCTTTGAAATCTGCCGCAGTAGGTCTTCATCGATCTTTACTTCCATAGGTGTAATTTGGATTCCGAATGGGGTTGGAACCGGGTAAGGTGCAACGCCGGTGGTGCCAATACCGATGGTATAAATCCTCACACCGTATAATTTTGCAATTTCCGCCGCGGAGAGTGGATCAATGGATCCCATATTGTTGACCCCGTCTGTCAGCAGGATGATAACTTTGGAGATGGCCTTGCTACCGCGAAGCCGGTTCAGTGCAGTGGCTAACCCGTCGCCAATGGCAGTTCCATCCTCGATCATCCCGCTTCTGATATCCTGAAAAAGATTCTTCAATATGGTATGGTCGGTTGTCAGCGGACATTGAGAAAAAGCCTCCCCGCTGAATATGACAAGTCCTATCCTGTCGTTCGGCCTTCCATCGATAAATTCCATCGCCACATTCTTGGATGCTTCAATACGGTTGGGTTTGAAATCCATCGCCATCATACTGCCGGATATATCCATTGCCAATATAATGTCGATTCCCTCCACGGTGATATCGTGGCGGCTTTTTTTGGATTGCGGGCGTGTCATGGCGAGGATCAGGAAGATAAGTGCCAACATTCGCAGGACATACAGGCCATGATAGAGGTATAACCGGATTCCCTTCCTGACTCCCTCGAACCCGGTGGTCGACGAAACCTGGATATCTGCAGGATTCATCTTTTGCCTGAAGAAATACCAGGCTACCAGGATGGGTATCAGCAGCAGCAGATAGAAGTAATCCGGTGATGCAAATGTGATTCCTTTCAACATTGTACAGGGATTTCCGGAGTTGCAAAGGTTTTATTTATAAAATCAACGGCATTTTCCATGCTCTGTTCATGATCTTCCTGCAGGGGCAAATACTTGGCAAATTTTACAAGATCGGCCATCGACAGGATTTTACCAAGGGTCGTCCGGCATTCTTTCCGGATCCCGGTCTTTTCTTCCAGATCTTCAAGGATCTCGCCGGTCGTACTTTCCATGGCCATGAGGCGGAACCTGTCTTCGATGTATTTCCGCAGGATATCTGTCAGTTCCGTATGATACTCCTTCATCTTCCCTGCTTGCCATAATTTCTTTGTACGAAGTTTCTCCAGTTCCATCAATGCCCATTCATGGGGTTGGTATTTAACGCTGGGACGAAGGAGGAAAATGGGTTCACCTTTTCTTCTTCTTATGAGGTAGTATAACAGAAAACCTGCTATGGCAAGAAACAGCATACCGGCAATGATCCAAGGCAGGTATTCCAGAATGGAAAACGGGATCTTTACCGGGCCTTTAATGGGTTTGATGGCCAGCGTGGTATCTACCGCCAACGTATGAACCGTCAGGATCTGTATCTCTGTTTGTTCAAACCGGATGGTGGTATCAGGAAGGTTGCGGTAATAAAACCGGATCGGGGGTATCGTATAAAAACCGGAATCAAAACAGGTAAGACGAAGTTTCTGGGTAAGTTGCAGGTTTTTTTTATCAGGAAACCAGGAAGTATCGACTTTAGTCCTGCTAATAACCTGGATGTTCCCGAGGATAGTGTCTTTTATTGATGGCCATACTACCTGCGTCCCGGAAGGAAAGCTGAAATTCAGACTCAGGTTCACCTGGTCGCCAATGAGAATGGAATTGGGTTCAAGCTTTGCCGTTGCTCTGTATCCCTGTCCCCATGCAATGGTTCCTGAAACCAGAAGGAGGAAAAGAAAATAATATGTTCTTGATATTCTCAAGGGATGCTTAGATGCTTAGTTGCTTAGATGTCTAGTCGTTTAGTTGATGAGCTAATGAGTTGATGTTTTTTTACTTTATGAACTTTATAAACTTTATGAACTTACTTATTTTTAATTCTTAATTTTTAATTTTTAATTCTAAATTATTTCCGTGCTGTTCTCTTCTTAAATAGCCCGATAAGCGGTTTGACATAGTCCTGGTCGGTGCGGATCCTTACCACATCCACGCCACTTCTCCGGAATGTATCAGTGAGGTATCGTGCCTGGTTTAGAGATCTTTCCATGAATATTTCCCGGACTTTCCGGATGGATGAATCAACCCATAACTTTTGGCCGGTTTCTGCATTTTTGATACGGATCATGCCCATATCCGGTATCTCCATCTCACGCTCATCAAAAACATTCACGGCAATCAGGTCGTGCTTATTGTTTGCGATCTTGATCGCATCTTCAAATCCCTGGTCCAGGAAATCGGACAGCAGAAAAGCGGTGCACCTTTTTTTAATGGCATTGGTAAAATAACGCAGGGCTTCGGAAATATTCGTTTCCGTATGTTCTGCATGAAAATCGATCAGTTCGCGTATGATTCGCAGGATGTGTGTGGTTCCTTTTTTGGGAGGAATGAATTTTTCCACCCTGTTGCTGAAGAAAATGACCCCTACTTTGTCATTGTTTTTAATAGCGCTGAATGCGAGTACGGCAGCAATTTCCGTAATCAGGTCCTGTTTCAGGGTTTGTTTCGTGCCGAACAGGTTCGATCCGCTTACGTCGATCAGCAACATAACTGTGAGTTCTCTTTCTTCATCAAATATTTTGATGTATGGGTGATTGAAGCGTGCGGTTACATTCCAGTCGACGTTCCGGATATCATCCCCGTATTGGTATTCCCTGACTTCACTGAAAGCCATTCCCCTTCCTTTGAACACGCTGTGGTATTGCCCTGAGAAGATCTGGTTAGACAAACCCCGTGTTTTGATTTCAATCTTACGTACCTTTTTAAAAATCTCTGAGGATTCCATTTCTCTTAAATTGGTGCAGAGTGCAGTGGTGCAGTGGTGAAATGATGAGTTAAAAAAAACCATGGCACCATGGCACCACTGCACCATTGCACCTGTTTTCTAGGGAACTTCAACTGTATTCAGTATCTCATTGATAATATCTTCCGTGGTGATATTTTCTGCTTCTGCTTCATAGGTCAGTCCGATACGATGACGCATCACATCGCTGGCAACAGCCCGGATATCTTCCGGGATCACATAACCTCTGCGTTTGATGAAGGCAAAAGCTTTTGCTGCCAGGGCAAGGTTGATGCTGGCACGGGGTGAAGCGCCATAGGAGATCAGGCCTTCGAATTTTTTCAGTTTATATTCGGTGGGGAACCTGGAAGCAAAAACGATATCAGTGATATAGTTTTCGATCTTCTCATCGAGGTATACCTCACGGGTAACGCTCCTTGCACGAAGAATGTCCTCGGTTTTCAGGATTGTATTGGTATTTACTGATTCGTTTGAGATGTTCTGACGGATGATCAGTTTTTCTTCTTTCTTATCCGGGTATCCGATCACGACTTTCAGCATGAAACGGTCGACCTGTGCTTCGGGCAGTGGGTAGGTTCCTTCCTGTTCGATCGGGTTTTCAGTGGCAAGAACCAGAAATGGTTCCGGCAGGATGAACGTTTCTTCCCCGATCGTCACCTGCCGCTCCTGCATAGCTTCAAGGAGCGCACTCTGGACTTTCGCCGGGGAACGGTTGATCTCGTCGGCCAGTACGAAATTTGCAAAGATGGGGCCTTTCCGCACCCGGAACTCTTCCTTTTTCTGGCTATAGATGAGGGTACCGATAAGGTCGGCAGGCAAGAGGTCGGGTGTGAATTGGATCCGGCTGAATTTAGCATCGATGATGTGTGCAAGAGATTTGATGGCCAGGGTTTTTGCAAGGCCTGGAACTCCTTCAAGGAGGATATGGCCATTGGAAAGCAACCCGATCAGCAACCGTTCGATCATATGCTTCTGGCCGATGATAACCTTGTGCATCTCCATGGTGACCATGTCGACAAATGCGCTTTCTTTCTGAATGCGTTCATTCAAAGCTTTGATATCCGTTTCAATCATAACAAATCATGTTTTTGAGGGTGCAAATTTATACATTTGAAAAAACTCTCAGAAAAAATTTTATGTTAATATTTGTTAATCGTCGTTAAAGAAAAGTTAAGTACTAACAAGGATTTCCGGAATGTTCATTCATGATGGTAAGCCTCGTTCCTGAGGATGGTCAGGGCACGGTACAGCTGTTCCAGAAAAAAAAGCCGGACCATTTGATGTGAAAAAGTCATCTGCGATAATGAAAGGCAGAAGTGTGCTTTTTCCTTTACCAATTCATCAAAGCCATAAGGGCCGCCGGTTACAAATACCAGGTTCTTGGATCCGCTGCTGAACTTCTGGTTCAGGAATGAAGAAAATCCAACCGAAGTCATTTCCTTTCCTTTCTCGTCCAGGAGAATGATGATATCACCAGGGGTAAAAACCGGCAGGATTTTTGTAGCTTCTTTCGCTTTCCATTCCTGCTTACTCAGATGAGACGCATTTTTCAATCCCGGTATTTCAACGATTTCAAGAGACAGGTATCTTCTGATCCTGGTCTCATATTCTTTCATGCCTTCGATAAGATAGGGCTCATCCGTCTTCCCGAGGGCCACCAGTTTCACTTTCATAAAATCTATGATTTAATACCCTGAAATAGAAAATTGTTCATTTTTTCGTAAGTTTGCATAATTAGTGTATTTTTGGTAAAATAGCAAGGATTATGACATACCCGTGGAAAATATCGCTGTTATTACTTCCGGCATTGGTCCTGCTCCCCTTCCATTCAAACCCGGAACCTGGCCAGGATGATACAAACAAACAGATTGTCGCTGCGCTCACGGCAGGGAATGCAGTGGCACTTTCCGGTTATTTTAACTCCATGGTCGATCTTGGGATATCCGGAAATGAGGAAACCTATAGCAAAACCCAGGCTACACAGATCCTGAAAGATTTTTTTGTAAAAAATCCGGTAAAATCGGTCAAGATCACGCGCCAGGGTTCTTCTACGGACGGATCTCAGTTTTCCATCGGCGAGATGCAGTCCGGGACAACCATATTCCGGATTTATTATCTCCTGAAAAAGGTCTCAGGGAAATTCCTGATCCAGCAACTTCAGATCCAGAAAGAGAACTAATGCAACTGATTATTATATGAATCTGGATGAGATCATTGAAAACGCCCTGAAAGAAGACATCGGGGATGGCGATATCACTTCCATTTACATACTCCGGAAAAACATTCCCGGAAAAGCCAGGTTAAAAGTTAAAGACAGAGGCATTCTTGCCGGTATCCCGGTTGCTGAGAAAATTTTCCAAAAGATCGATCCATCCCTGAATGTGACCCTTTTCAAAAAGGATGGGGATCGTGTAAAACCCGGAGATATTGTGCTTGAGGTAAAAGGGGACATTCATTCTATCCTTGCTGCGGAACGACTGGTGCTGAATTTCATGCAACGGTTGAGCGGCATCGCCACATTCACATCACAAGTGATAGCAAAGCTGAAAGGATTGAACACCCATGTGCTGGATACCCGTAAAACGACGCCAAATCTAAGGGAACTTGAGAAATACGCTGTCAGGATCGGGGGAGGTATGAATCACCGCATGGGGCTTTACGATATGATGCTGATCAAAGACAACCATGTGGACTTTGCAGGTGGGATGATTCCTGTGATGATTGCTCTGGACAAGTATAAAACTGCACACAAAAAATCACCGGTTAAGGTGGAAATTGAGGTACGCAATTTTGATGAATTGATGGAGGTAATGGAATATGGGGAGGAGCTTATTGACCGGATCATGCTGGATAATTTCACGATTGAGGATCTTGCAGCTGCAGTCACGATCATCAATGGCCGTTTTGAGACCGAGGCTTCAGGCGGGATCCGGCTATCCAATATCCGTAAATATGCTGAAACCGGTGTCGATTTTGTATCGGTCGGCGCCCTGACACACAATTTCAAAAGCCTGGATATGAATCTGAAAGTGGTGCCAAAACCGATCTTATCAGATGACTGGTAACACATATAAGAAGATCCTTGAGAAGATACTTCGTTGGAAGCCTGTCTCATTCCTTATCCGTCTTTCAAAAAAGGTCGTTCTGCCTGGTTTTGACGGAATTCCGCTTTACGATGTTACCGTTTTTTTTGTGAAAGGCCTCAATGAAGGATACATCACATCCCGCGCATCAGCTATCTCCTTCAACTTTTTTCTCGCGGTATTCCCTACCCTGATATTTTTCTTCACGATCATTCCATTTATTCCGATCACAAATTTCCAGCAATCCCTGCTTGACATTATTCGCGATTTTTTGCCGGATACAGCATATGCAACTGTCCAGACTACCGTTGAGGACATCATCACCCGGCCCAGGGGCGGTTTGCTGTCAGTGGGGTTTGTACTGTCGCTCTATTTTGCCACCAATGGCATCAACAGCCTGATGGAGGCATTCGACAATACTTATCATACGATCGAAACCCGTACAGCAATAAAACAGCGGATGGTTGCTATTTTCCTTGTTGTAATCATAACGTTCCTCCTGATCATCTCCATTGGGCTGATCACATTCGGAACTTTGCTGTTATCCATGATCCTTCCGGAGCATATCCTCGCGAGTAACGTCTACTTCAGTGTGATCGTAGTGCTGAAATGGTTAATTACAATTGCCATGTTGTTCTTTGCCATCTCATTCATATATTATTTTGCACCGGCTAAAAGGCGGCATTTCAGGTTTATTTCTGCAGGGTCAACGCTGGCAACGATATTGATCATCATTATTACCCTGGGATTCAATTTCTATGTAGATAACTTTTCCAAATACAATGTGCTCTATGGTTCTATAGGCACGCTCCTGGTCGTTCTGCTCTGGATCTACTTCAATTCCTTCAGCATGCTGATTGGATTTGAGCTGAATGCGAGCATTCTTCATGTGAAAAGGGGGATGGAAAATCCGGGTAAATTACCTGGTAATCATTGATTTTATAATAACTTTCAGGCAAACACGACTATCAAAATGCCCTGTCAATGATTTCCAGGTCAGCCAGAGCCAGGTATTTATTCCGGCATCTTTGTTTTCGCCTAATCGTGAATAGATCTCAATTAACTTCTGATAGGTGCTGATCTGGGATGATATTATCCCCTGCCATTTTGCAGGAAAATTATTTTTCAATTCCATGAAAAGTTCCAGTTTTTTTTCCGTAGTTTTGATCTTCCCACTGATTGAAGAAAGGTTTTTAGACCATCCGGAGGTACCATGAACCCGGTATACGCCCATGTATTCAGGTAAACAGTAAATATCTCCATGCAGGGAATTCAGAATATGGACCGGCCAATCACCCATTGAGAGTGACCGGATCCAATCGGGGAAGACTCCTTTGTTCAGATTCCGGAAGACAACAGAACAGGTTGCAATGTAATTGAGCATGAGGATGTCCTTGGTGGAAGTGAGTCGTTTAATCTTTATTGTCTTCAACTTTCCAAGCGTGCCTGTCTGCTGATTTTTTATTCTCACCGGATGAGAACAGACCGCAATGCCAGGAATTCTCTCTAACAGATCTACCTGTTTCTGAAGTTTATGATTATCCGTCCAGTAATCATCTCCTTCGAGGAAGGCAATATATTTGCTTTTACATTCGCGGATTGTCTGTAAAAAGTTTTCAATCATCCCAAGGTTTTCAGCCCGGGGGATGATCCGGATTAATTCCGGATATTGTTGTTTGTATGACTGAATGATGGAAGGAGTCGAATCGGTTGAACAATCATCGGAAATGACAAGCTCAAACGGGAAATCTGTCTTTTGGTGTACAACGCTTTCAATGGCTTCAACGACAAACAATTCCTGATTATAGGTTATCATGCAAATTGAAAGCATACACATTTTAGTCCGGAATTACTTTTTCATCAATCGTTACTGATCTGATCACCCGCGCCGGAACCCCCATAGCAACCTTCCCGGCTTCAATGTCTTTCGACACAATGGCACCAGCACCAATGATGGCATTGTTTCCAATCCTGATCCTTGGCAGAATGATCGCACCAGTGCCAATAGTAACATAATCTCCTATTGTGCATCTTCCCAAACTTTTTACACCGGGCGATAATTCACAGAATTCACCAACCTGTGAATCATGTGTAATTAAAGTGTGAAGGTTCACGAGTGTGCCTTTTCCAATACGAACACTGTTTTCAATAACACATCCCGGCAAAATAGAAACCGCTTCACTGATCCGGCAATCGAATTCGCCGATTACTGCTGTGGGAGAAATTAAGGTAACCGCATTACCTCCCAGCGTTTTAAACTTTTTAAAGATATTATACCGGTTCCTGACGCCAGCAACTCCGATAGTAAAATCCCTGCAGGTTTTTTCAAAATAATCCCTGGCTTCTTCAGTTGAATGAAGAACAGGAAACGAGTCATAAAGGGTATCGGGGGCATCTTGATTCAGATCATCATAAAACACAAGGTCCTTGGTCAGGTTTAACTGAGAAAGAACCACCAGAAGTTGCTTTGCAAAACCCTGTGCGCCGATTACAAGCATATCATTGGATTGAATTTGTTATGAGTCCGGAAATTTGTCCGATTTCCTGTTCAGTAAGGTCATGGTATAGCGGAAGACACAACACCCTGGAAGCTATATCTTCTGATATTGGCATTTTATGATATTCAACGTAGTTCAAAAAGTTAAGCGAAGGGAAAAAATACCTTCTCGGAAAGATCTGGTTAGCATTCAACGAAGCCAGAGCAGAAAGCAATGCTGATTCACATGGGAAAAGGACCGGGTAGTAAGCATAATTATAGGTGGTTCCCTCCCTTATCACCTGTTTTTGTAATCCGTGCATCAATAAAAGCTGATCATATAAGGCGGATAAGTCTTTCCGCCGTTGTACCAGGTTGTTTACCTCAGGAAGAATACATAAACCCATAGCGGCGTGCAGTTCACTGGATTTTCCGTTAATGCCGATTCCCCAGAAATGTTCAGGACCGTTATGCCCGAAATTACGCATATATGAGATCTTGTGTGCAAGGTCATCATCATTTGTAATAATGGCGCCACCCTCAGCAGTATGAAATAATTTTGTAGCATGAAAACTGATGGTGGATATGTCTCCGTGGCTGAGTATAGATTCCCCTTTATATGTAACTCCAAATGCATGAGCTGCATCATAGACAACCCTGAGGTTATGTTTCCCGGCGAGTCGTTCGATCGCTTCCACATCACAAGGGTTACCATAAACATGCGTAGCCAGGATGGCTTTCACTTTCGGTGTGATCTGTGCCTCAATTTTATCCGGATCCAGGCAAAATGAATTTTTATCAATATCCGTGAAGACAGGTTCAAAACCTTCCCAGACCAGGGAAGAGGTGGTTGCGACGTAAGAGAAAGGGGTTGTTATGACTTTACCTTTAATTTGAAGCGTTTTCAGTGCAATCTGGAGAGCGATCGTTCCGTTGTTTACAAGAAATAAATGCTTTACACCGAGGTATTCCTTAAGATCGTTTTCAAGCTGTACTGAAAATTTCCCGTGGTTAGTAATATGTTTCGTTTCCCAGATTTCATCCAGGTATTCAATGTATTTCTCAAGCGGGGGTAAAAATGTTTTTGTAACATTTATCATCAACTGTGGTTTTTCTTCGTTCTCCTTTGAATCTTAATGCAAAGTAACAAAAAAATGGCCAATCTGTATTTTTTCTCTACTTTTGAAAAATGATCGGAAAAGGATTCATCAAGTCAACCATTATTTATTCGATCGTAGGGTCCCTGCCGCTTGCCAGCGGATTCATCCTCCTGCCACTTTTTGCTGTTCATCTCGGATCAAATATTTACGGACAATTAGCGCTCTATACTGCATTTACAATGCTGATCCAGATCATCATAAACCTTAGTCTTGATTATGGACTGCAGATCACCTATTTCGAAAATAAATCCGAACAACTGAACCTTGGAAAACGAATTGGGACCCTTGTTTCCGGGATGCTGATCGTCGGACTTCTTTTCATTCTTGTTCTTTCCATAACAGGGCAATTCCTTTTTCGCAGAATTTTTCCAAACTCAGGACTCGAATTCTTTCCTTTTGGGTTTTATTCATTGATTACAGCGTTCTTCAACGGATTCAGCAAATCCTACAACAACCTGCTCATCAACCAGCAGAAGCCGGTAAGGTTCTTTTGGATTAACCTCCTAAATTTTGCGCTGACTGTTGTCCTGACGATAGTGCTGTTATTAAAATTCCCGAATACGTTAATCGGACCTATAACTGCAAGAGCAATTGCTGCAGGAATTGTCTTCCTGCTTACCTTGTACCTGATTGTCCGCCAATATCATCTAAGCTTTGAATGGTTGTTTTTCAGAACGATGGTTATTATTTGTTTCCCGGTTCTGCTAAACTATCTCCTTAATTGGAGCCTGGGTTATAGTGACCGGTTTATCATTACAAGTTTCCTTTCAACCCGGGAAACCGGTATTTTTGATTTTGCGCTGAAAACAACATTCGTTATCGACATTTTGCTGACTGGCATCTATTATACAATCAGTCCCAAGCTTTACAATCATCTGATCAGCAACAACGTGCGTAAAAGCGATCAGTACTACAACACTTATTTTAACTCTATGACCGGATTGACTATCCTTCTAATTCCATTAACCATTCTGGCAATCCATATTATCATTCCACTGTTTCACGTAAAGCCGGACTATCTTATTTCCCTCAGGTACGTCGGGCTGATCAGCATTTCATTTCTGTTCCGGGTACTGATGTTGATGTACACTACACCTATCTATGCTTTTAAAAAGACGCAGATGTTGCCAAAAATATATGGGATCTCTGCTGTGGTTCAGATTATCTTAAGCATTATCCTGATCAAGTATTTTGGTTTAGTCGGGGCCGTAGCAAGTATGATCCTCAATAAACCCATCCAGCTATTACTGACCGTGTGGTATACGCAAAAAATCTTCACCTTTTCTTATAATTATAAGAAAATGGTCACAATGCCATTGATCTATTTTTTCATTTTTGTGGCAGGGGAAATCTTTGCATTCCACCTTGACCATCTCTGGCTTTACATTTTAGAATTTTTGTTCACAGGAGTCTTGGTGTTAATTTTCTTCAGGAATGAAGTCTGGTCAATGATCCTGACCTTCTGGAATGAAATCCGTTCATCGAAGGCTTAATTGAAAAGTTTATCCCGGAAAGGTATTATTCAAAAAATCACTTTTCTTGAAAACCTGGTTAATCAACCGGTTAAAACGGAATAAAGAGTTTCCAGTTCCTTTTCTTTATTAGTAATATTCAGTTCCTGAATGGCAAAAATCTGTCCGGCTCTTCCTAATTCTTCTCGCTTTGATGAATCGCTGATCAATGATTCCAGCGCCTGAAGTAATTCAGATATGTTCCATTCGTCGACAAGCAATCCGGTTTTCCCGTTTTCTATTACCGCAGGTATACCTGCATGAAAGGTTGATATTACTGGTAATCCCGTGGCCATTGCTTCAACAAGAACCCCGGGGATCCCTTCCTTTTCACCCCGGCTGCCGGTGATACTCGGATGGATGAATATGTCAGAATTGTAGTATAACCTGACAAAATCTTCAGACAGGTAATCAATATGCGGAATAAACCTGATATGGTCAGTTAAACCGTTTTCCCGCACAAAAGTTTTCAGCTGATCTTCCAGTATGCCTGATCCTACGACAATAAGATTGAATGCGGTTGTTTCTTTTTTTAAAAGCATTTTAAGTACTTTAAAAAGAAACAAATGCCCCTTCTTCTCTACCATGTTCGCAATCATTAATAATTGCGTATACTCATGTGTGGATGAATACGATCTGGGATAACCCTGGAAACGGGTTGTGTCTGCCCCGAAATAATGAACGATTATTTTTTTCTCAGGGCATCCTAAAAACATCAAGCTCTTTTTCATATCCAAGGACATAGCGAAGAACCGGGTAGCTTTTGAAAAGACCCTGAGCTTTAACCAGTAGAGACCCAATCCGAAATACTTCTTTGGGAATCCTGTACAATCATCTCCGTAAAATGAAACAACTGAAGGAAACCCGGATTTATAGATAACCGGTAAAAACAATCCGGCATCGTTGCCAAAATGGAAATGTAAGAGATTGATGTGATTTGCTGAAATGAACTTAAGGATCCGCCTCTTCTGAATCGGTGTGATCTTCCTGAAAAGAAAATAGTAGATACGGTTGAAAAGATCCTTTTCATCACAAAGGAAAAGTACCGGGATTTTCATTTCTGCAAGGAGGTCCAATCCATTGCGTTTCGTCCTGTTTTGCTTTTTATAAACTATGACGACCGGCCTGTAATGCAAGTGGCTTGTGATTTGGTTCAGGATAAAAGACAAATTTAACTGGGATGATATCCTGACAAAATGTGCAACTCCCCGCTGTGTCATTTTCAGATATAATGGGACAATTTTAATTTATAGTATTCATAGGTTTGCCGGATTCCTTGTTCAAGCGTGAATGAAGGAGCCCAGTCGGTGAGTGACTTCAACTTTGAAATATCAACCTGAAAATTACCGGTTTCGATTCGTTCATAATTAGCCGGCCAATCCACGTATTTTATCTCACCCGATCCAACAATCCGGATAATGTTTTTAACCATCTCGCCAAATTCGCTGGAGTAACCCGAGCCCAGATTAATAATTTCCCCGTTTGATTTTGGGTTAGCCGTTGACAAGAGAAAAGCCTCAATTATGTCTTCCACGTATATATAATCCCGAAGCTGCTTGCCATCGCCAAAGATGGTAATCGTTTTATTTTCCATGGCCATCCTGATAAACCATCCGACCAGGGAATATTTATTATGTTTGAGTTGTTGCCGTACTCCATAAGGGTTTGTTATCCGGAAGATAATGACCGGAATTCCAAAATCACTATGATACATCAAAAGGTATTTTTCTGATGTTAATTTATGGATGGCATATAAGCTAAGTGGATTCGTAGGGACGGATTCATCCACAATGCGGTTGTTGGATTTTCCGATAACCATCCTGGAACTGGAAAAAACGATTTTCGTCTGAAGATTGTGTTTTCTTATGATCTCAAGAATTGACAAGGTTGCCCTGGCATTGAGATCAAGGTCCCTGAAAGGGATATTAAGACTATCAATATAACTTACCTGTGCAGCAAAGTGAAAAACAATGTCACAATCCACGAGGAGTGGCGTAATAAGTGATTCATCCTGGATATCTCCGATGATGACTTTTAATTTATCTCTGACTGAGCCTACATTATAAAGGTTCCCACCATAGAGCGGATCAAGGTTGTCAATGATCGTGACATTCGCACCGAATGAAACAAGTTTGTGAGCAAGATTACTCCCCAGAAAGCCTAACCCTCCGGTGATGAGAATTCGCTTTTCGCGATAGTAAGTACTCACATTCATGTGCAGGTCTTTATTATTGAAAATTCAGAAACAGATTAAAGATTATAAAAACATTTTCAAACGCCGGAGATTCCCGGGTTAGTCACGAAACAAGAATATAATTCACTGACAGCCTATGATTTAAATCATCTGACCGTTGACAAAGGTAAGATTTTTTATTGGCGCCAGCCACCTTTTCCATAATTTTACCGACGGAAAGGGAATTCAGTGAAGGAAAAATAATATATCCGTAATGAAAGCAATAATTAAATCAATGTTCCGGGGCTTAGCAAAAAAGCTTATTAAGAGAATTCATTCTTTTTTCAATAAACGAGGTAGCAGAAAAAAATGTTACACATGCCAAAATACATTTGATCATTTTTTAAAATTTAAGAATGGGTTAAAAAGTGTTCCTGAGTTTATTAAAAGGTTACAGATGGTTGGCAGTGATGTTGAAAATTTCAAATGTGCTGTTTGTGGTTCCACTGACAGGGAACGACACTTTTTTATGTTTTTTGATAAACTTGGACTTTGGGATAAAATGGTAAACGGTGAAATTTTACACATGGCTCCTGAAGTAAAACTTTCTGAAAAAATTTCTTCACTTCGCCCCGCAAAATATATAAAAGGAGATTTATTCCCGTCGGATAAAAGCATTCAAAAAATCGACATAATCCGGATTCCATTTCCGGATAATTCATTTGATAGTGTAATCTGCAATCATGTGCTGGAGCATATTCCAGACTGTTTACAGGCTGTAAAAGAGATCTTCCGTGTTTTGAAACCAAAGGGTTATGCAATATTGCAGACACCTTATTCAAAACTTCTCAGCCGGAATTTCGAGGAAGAAAAAATAAATACAGATGAACTTCGATTTTTCTTTTATGGACAGGAAGACCACGTGAGGATTTTCAGTGAAAAACAGTTTTTCCTTCTTTTAACGTCAGCCGGATTTACTTTAGAGGTCATAAAACATTCTGAATTTTTCAGCGAGAAGGAGGCTGACTATTTTGGTGTAAATAAAGAGGAAGATCTGATAAAAGTAATAAAGCCCTGATGCCAGGGCTTTATATTCTTGTGGAGTTGGAGGGAGTCGAACCCTCGTCCAAACAAGCAGCAAAAATGTTTTCTACATGCTTAGTCTCCGTTTGGTTTTCGGGAACAGACCGGCCGGAAACAGTCCTATCTGTACCTTAGTTCCTTATTTTTCATCCGGCCATCGGAACCCTGGCAGGACCATCTCAACTTTTGCGATGCCTCATCCGGAACACCGTTGAGAAAGGTTTTCCGGGAGACAAGAGGCACTTAATTTCTAAAATTAAGCAGCCAGTCTGTAAGAATAATTGTCGCCATTTATTGGCTGTGGGAATTGACTTTTTACGGGACCTGTTCCCAACGCCCGGCATGCTTGCAATTCCACTTCCTTGCTGTCAAATCCGGTCAACCCCAGAATTTTCCAATACAGGAAGATGGCTGCAAAGATACGAAAATTTCGTGAAATCAGAAAACCAGCAGGTTGCTTACGAAGGCAGATACATCATATTCTGTGTTGAAGATCTTATATAATTCTCCGATGATTGGAAATTCCTTTCTCACATCGAGAAACTTGGAGATCTCCTCATAGAATATATTCACCGCCATCTTCCCTTCCAGAACGAGTTCATGTGAAACATGTTCGGTAAAGAACCCTTTTCCAATAAGCAGGCCAAGAGTCCTGTTACGACTNNAAGAAAACGTATGTTCGGGGAATTGAAATGGGCATCTACAATCCCAAGGCAGATGGCATAAATGTTTTTCAGGATACTTAGCATCTCAACGCCCTCAATGTCATCTGAGCGGTCGATGAAAATGGTTGTTCCTTGGAACACCGCACTGAGGCTGTCTCCCACAGCCGGATCCACGCAGCCAATAGTAAAACCAGTAGGAACCCTGTTGATGATTTCCCGTGCAAAACTGGGTCCTTTCATCGAACACAGTGGGTTTGGAAAAGTTTCTTTCAGGCAATGAATGATGGTTTTGTGTTCCGACCCAAACCCTTTTGCCAGGTTAACCAGGATTGCTGCAGCGGGAATTTGCGAACGGATACTTATCATATAATCCATTAATACTACCGAAGGAATGGCCAGAAAGATAATGTCGGAATCTTTGATCTGTTTTGTTTCTGTTGTGGCTTTTAAGGATGGATGGAGATGAAGGGTGGGAAAATATTTATTATTAATCCCTTCCGAATTTATGGAATCTACAACCTGCTCCTCAATGGATAAAAGCAGAATCCGGTGAATTTCCGTTTCCGCAATGATGTTACCCAAAGCAGTGCCGATCGTGCCTGCGCCTATAAATGAAATATTCAGATGGTTTTTTATCATAAGAAATTCTTCAGGTTCTGGAGGCATTATCTTTCCGATGGTAAAATTATAGAAAAACTGGCTCCTTTTGTGCCATCTATTTTTATTTCTCCCTCCAGTTGTTTGGCAAGAAGATGAATGATCTGGCTGCCCATGGAAGTTCTTTGAGAAAAGTCAAAATCAACAGGTAATCCTATTCCATCATCCCTCACCGTCAGGCACCTCATTTCAATCATGGATTTTTTCCTGTGAGGAGTTTTTTTATAGGTCACCCAGATATTTCCTTCTTTATTGTCAGGGAAAGCATATTTAAAGGCGTTTGTCAATAATTCATTCACGATCAATCCAAGGGGAAGGGTGATCTCTACATCAATGATTTCGTCATAAAAATCCTGGTGAACCGTAACCTTACTGCTGGCAAATGCAGAGGAAACGATCCCCACGAGTTTCGATAAATATTCTCCAATAGGCAGGACTTCGATATTCCTGCTTTTGTAAAGTTGCTCATGAACGAGTGCCATTGCACGGACACGAAATTGCAGATCTGAAAAAATATCCAATGTTTTGTGATCCGTAAATTCACTTTTTTGCATATTCACCAGGCTTGTCAGGATAGCAAGATTATTCTTTACCCTATGGTGGACTTCCTTGATAAGTAATTCTTTTTGCCTTGCTGCTTCCATCAATGCCTCCTCCTGATCGATCTGATTGGAAACATCTCTTGTTATCGAAAGCATTGCTTTCAGTTTCCCGGTAGATGAGTCAAAGATCGGATTGATGTTACTTTCAACCCAGAATGCTGATCCATCCTTCTTTATGGTTTGATATAGAAATCTCGTCGCGTCATGGTATTCCATCATACCTTCGAATTCAAGGCTAAAAGATTTTTTTGAATCCGGGTGGATAAGATCACGATAATCCTCCAGAGTCATCAGTTCTTCAGGTGAATATCCTAAGAAAAGTTCACTGGAAGGAGAAATGTACAAACACTTAAAATTACCATCCATCAGGGTTATCATGTCTGCTGAATGATCCGCTAAAAAACGATACTCCTGTTCTCTTCTGCTCAATTCTTCATTCTGAATGACCTGTTCCTTGATCTCATCCTGCAATTGATCATTTATCTCTTCAACAATTTTTTTTGCTTTTTTATTTTTAATCAATAGCTGCTGAATGTAAACAGCAATGGCAATCGCAAGGAAAGAAAGGGTTATCAATAAGAGTAGCATGAGGTTACGGTTTTTCACCTCAAGTTTTTGGATGGCATTCTCAGTTCTGAGGTTTTCTGTCTGCTTCTCTTTTTCACTTACAATACGGTTGTTTTCCATCAGTGTAACCTGATCTTTACTTTTTTCATTTTCAAAAATATCTTGTGCATTGTTATATGCCTGTAAAGCAGATAAAGCATTTTTCCAATCCTTTTTCACAAGATAAAGCTCGTATAGATTTTTATAACCTGCTACACATAAGAAATTTATCTTAAACAAATTAGCTTCCTTCAATCCGCTCTCAAGGTAGGTTAATGAAGAATCATAATTAGCGGTTCTTAAATATACATGCCCGATATTCAATAATGAACTGGTGGCTAACAACTGCTGGTTTTCTTTTTTTCTGAAAGCAAAGGCTATTTTATTATAATACAGGGCATTGTCCAGGTCATTTTTCTGTTCATAAGTATGGGCCATTATTGAATAGATGGTTCCATTTGTGTTTCCAAGATCCTTTGGGTTTTCTTGAATGGCTTCCCGGTAATAATATAAGGCAATATCATATTGTTTTGTTGACAGATAAAGATTCCCGATAGATTTCATTACCCATATTTGTTGAGAAAGCTTCGTCAGTTTAGGTTTCAGGGCAAGTGCATTAAAGTATAACCGAAAAGCTTCATCTGCATTTCCTTGTTCATAACATAACTGGCCCAGACGAATATAACTTCCCACCAGACCTTCAGTATTATGTTTTTTAGCATAGGCTATCACTTTTCGGAAATATTCGGCGGCCCGGTCTCTTCTTCCCAAATCCATAAAAAGCAATCCCATTCCTTCATAAACTTTAATCAATGTGATCTCATCCTCATTTACTTCGGCAATTTTTAATGATGCCATAAAACATTCTAGTGCCTCAAGATAGATTTTCCTCCAATAATAAATAAAGCCCAGATTTAACAAGGCGAGTGATTCACCTTTTTTGTAATTGATGAGTCTGGATAGTCTCAGGGCTTTAGTTGCCAGATCATGACTAAGTATGTGAATTGAATCCATATATTCTGCCGAAAGTCCGTTTAATGCATCAATTTCAAATTTAACTTTCGACGGAAGTTGCCTCTGATTCTTTGAAATGGCAATTGGATCAGCTTTGAGCGCTGGTGCGGGATAGATTGGAGGCATTCCAGACGCAAGTACAAAAATTATGGTGAAAGTAGTGAAGGATATAATCTTTCTCATAATTTGCTACAATCATTGAGTGGGTTGTATTACAAAAATAGAAAATAAAATAACTGGTGAGCTCAATTATTATTCTGCCTTCGTAAGCAACCTTCTGGTCTTCTGAGCACGTGTCGAACATGTTTTTGGATTTATGTACCAAAATTTAAATGGATCGTCTTTCTTCAGGTACATTGGCTTAGATCGGATAGCATCCTCAATCGGGCTGCGGAACATCGTGTACAACTTATGAGTTGTTGTTATTGATGAGTAAAATATTATGATGAAATTTATTTTTTTCAAAAGTTAGTTTATAGAGGTACCCTTATTAATAGAATTCAAAAATAATAATAATATTGATGATTACGACCATAAAAAAAGCGTTCAGGCTAAGGCCTGAACGCCGGAATTCTGAGAGAGAACCGAAGGTCAAAAAGTGATCTTGTTTTCGACATCAATGATGCTTGCATCTAAGGATGACTTGAGAAAATCGATAACTTTCTTGATCCCAGGGGTGAAGCTGGTGGTGAACATATTTCCGTCTGAATTATTCAGCCGCATTGTGCAGTTGAAATCATTTGATGAAATCTGGAAACGTTCAAGTTCTGCATGGGTCTGGACCAACTTGGCTCTTTTT
Organism: Bacteroidales bacterium; assembly: GCA_003142515.1. Classification (GTDB taxonomy): domain Bacteria; phylum Bacteroidota; class Bacteroidia; order Bacteroidales; family FEN-979; genus FEN-979. The sequence continues at coordinate 603 of PLMO01000096.1, read as the reverse complement.
TCGACAACAAGCTGAAGATTTTCAACTTTGAGGATCTTTTCCATCTGGGAACAGGAATGCTCGACCCAATCTAGTACAACGGCATCGAATACTTTTTGACATCGTCTTCTGTGATCTTTCCATCACAAAGGATCACTAACCTTTCGACAACGTTTCGCAACTCACGGATGTTCCCGGTCCATTTGATCTTTTTCAAAGCAATGAAGGCGTCNNTTTGAAAGCGGAGGCACATCGATCAGGATAACACTTAACCGGTGGTAGAGATCCTCACGAAAATTTTTATTCTCCAGTTCTTGCTTTATGTTTTTGTTTGTCGCAGCAATCACCCTGACATCGACTGGAATCTCTTTCTCCCCGCCTACGCGGGTAATCTTGTTTTCCTGCAAAGCCCGTAAAACCTTCGCCTGGGCCGAAAGACTCATATCACCGATTTCATCCAGGAACAAGGTGCCTCCGTTTGCCAATTCAAAATCTCCTTTCCGTTGCCTGATGGCAGAAGTAAAAGAACCTTTTTCATGGCCAAACAGGTTGCTCTCGATAAGCTCGGAAGGGATGGCTGCACAATTAACTTCGACAAACGAATTTTCAGAACGGTTGCTCAGC
>PLMO01000152.1 GCA_003142515.1 Bacteroidales bacterium | reverse complement strand
GTGGATTTTCTGGTGTTATCATCTATAAATATTTTGTCCCTACGGGACATGGATTCTCTGATTTAATTTAGCCCTTAATCGGCTTTGAAAGGAAAAGGTAATACAGGAAATTTATTTTTTTTGTATCGGTGATAAAAATCTTTTCGTTCTGATCTTTTTAATGATTTTTTCATTTCATTTGTAATAGAAAACCCTCTTAATCGTCTTACTGCTGATTATGGATCTCCACGAATTTAAAATACAGGTCTTCCCGCTGAAGAACAAGCTTTTCAGGCTGGCGAACCGGTTGCTTGGCGACCCTGAAGAAGCCCAGGACATCGTGCAGGAAGCCTTCATTAAATTGTGGAACCGGAGGGAGAAGCTGGATGAATACAGGAGCGTGGAAGCCCTGGCAGTTGTTACAACACGCAATCTCTGCCTCGACAAATTAAAGGCAAAGAAATATCCCACAGAAAGGCTGGAGAACCTTAAGTCGGATATCCCGGAACCGGGAACGGAGACGAAAACGGAGCTCTCGGAACTGGCAGATAAAATAAAAGAGATTATTCGGTTACTACCGGAACAGATGAAGACGATCATGCAGCTGAGGGATATTGAAGGTTATGATTTTGAAGAAATTGCAGGGATACTGGGAATGAATGAAAACGCCATCCGGGTCAACCTGTCGAGGGCAAGGAAAAAGGTTAGGGAAATAATGATAAATCAAAAGTTATATGAATTTGAAAGAAATTGAAGCGCTGCTGGAGAAGTTCTACGAAGGAGGCACAACGCCTGCAGAGGAACGGCAACTCCGGGATTTTTTCACCCGGGAGGCAGTACCACCGCATCTTGCTGTTCATGCCGATATCTTCCGTTACTATGAAGAGGCAGGAAAAGAGGAACTTCCCGATCCGGAATTCGAAGACTATTTCCTTGCAGAAATTGATGAAACACCTACCATCTCAATGTATTCAAGGAGACGACAATTCTTCTTCCTCACCGGGATCGCGGCTGCCATATTCCTGCTCGCCGGAATTGTCTTCACTTTCCGCAACGATGTCTTCCTGCACTCATCAAAAAACTCCATAAAAACAGAAATCGCCTATCAGCAAGCAAAAAATGCATTGGCCATGCTATCTGCAAACTTCAACGCCGGACTTGACCAGGCACAGAAACTGGGAAATTTCCAGATGGGACTGAATGAAGTACAAAAACTGCAAGCTTTTCAAAAAGGGATCGACCAAATGAATAAATTTTCGAAATTCTATCAATATCAACAAATAATTATAAACCCGGACGACCAACCCCGCCCATAAAATCCCAGATATAATGAAAACCCTGAAATTAACCTTAATTGTTACGGCATTCCTCGCAATCTCATCCATGACGAATGCTCAGAACTCCTTTGACAAATTTTATGAAAAATACGCCACACAGGAGGGATATACTTCGGTGAATATTTCCAAGGAGCTTTTCCAGATGTTTGCCAGTATGGGAGATCAAAAAGACACCGGTGCAAGGGAGATGAAAAAAGTGATGAACCAGCTCAACGGATTGAAAGTGTTAAGCTGTAAACCAGATTCTCTTAAACCCGGTAAAGCCACCGCCTTCTTCAACGAAGCAGTTGCAATTTTCAACAATCCTGCCTACAAGGAATTAATGACAGTGAACGATGGAGGCAATGCCATCCGGTTCCTTACCAAACAGGATGGAAATGGCAAGATCACAGAGCTGGTAATGACGGTAAAAGGAAAGGATGAGATAGTCGTCCTGGATATGACCGGGCTTATCGACCTTGCCACCGTCTCCAAGATCTCGAAATCCATGAACATCCATGGAATGGAAAAACTGCGGAACGTGCCTACAAATAAAAAATAAACAGGAACTCATGACAACCTGCATCACCGCTAAGATCCAACCTATCATTATGATCGGGCAAACCCCGCTGACCTACCCGGGATATATCACGATCACCACTAATTTCTCAGGAATCTTCTGATCTTTTCAGACTTTTCTATTTTTTCTGCCTGAAGTTAACTGTAGGAATATTGTCCCTGCCAGTGCAGCGAAAATGGACCCTGATATGACGGCAAGTTTGGCTGTATCCGTGCGCACTCCCTGATCGAATGAAAGAGTTGTGATGAAGATCGACATGGTGAATCCAATGCCTGCAACCAGTCCAAGGCCAAACATCATTTTCCAGTTCACTCCACTCAGCATCGGGCTCAGTTTTCCTTTCACCATGATCCAGGTAGAAATGACGATCCCAAGTGGTTTCCCGAGGAAAAGGCCCAGCATGATCCCTATTGAAAGGTTAGAGAACAGACTCCCGACCAGTCCGAATGAAAACGGGATGGCAGTATTGGCAAGCGCAAAAACCGGAAGGATAAAATAGGAAACCGTCCGGGTCAGTTTTTGTTCGATTGCTTCACCGAGGGATAAAGGAATTGTCATTGCCAGGATCACGCCTGCCATTGTAGGATGGATGCCTGAATTCAAGACGAAGTACCAGAGCAGGATTCCCGCAACCACGTAGGCTGCAACATGCCGGATATTCAACCGGTTCAGAAGGATGAGCAATGCTATTGCTCCCAGGACGCAAAATAACATGACAGCATGAAGTTCTGCTGAATAGAATGCAACGATGATGACGATGGCGCCAAGGTCGTCGATTATGGCGAGTGCCATCAGGAAAACAACCATGGAGAAGGGAATCTTTTTCCCGAGAAGTGATAACACCCCCAACGAGAATGCGATGTCGGTGGCTGTCGGGATCGCCCATCCATGTAGGGTTTCCGGGTTATTCAGGTTGAACAGGATAAAGATGACTGCAGGAACTGCCATCCCTCCTGCCGCAGCGACCACAGGCAGGATAGCCTGGTTCAGCCGCGACAGTTCCCCTTTCATCAGTTCCCGTTTGATCTCGAGTCCAACAAGGAGAAAGAAAACCGGCATCAACCCGTCGTTGATCCATCCATAAACCGGCAGATGAAGAAAAGAGAAGCCCACATCCGTTTTCCAGAAATCAAGGTATGAACCGGCGACCGGAAGATTACTGACGATAATGGAAATAATCGTAACCGTGATCAGCAGTACCCCGGATAATTTACCTTCGGCTGCCAGGGCTCGTATAGGATCAACCAGAAGTTTATGAATAGGCCTGGCCGGAATTTTCATGGGTTTTCAGGTTCCCGGTTTCGTGAGAAGGATCTTGTCGATGCGGTTGCCGTCCATACCCATAATCTCGAAATGATATCCTCCCCAATCAAAAGAATCTCCCGGTTTAGGGATCTCTTTCAATTGATGGATCACAAATCCTGCAATGGAATGAAACTGAGCACCTGTAAAATCGTAATCTGCGATCTCGAATTCATGAATAAACTCGAAGAAAGCCAACTTTCCGTCGATCAGCCAGCTGTTATCCGGGCGTTTGATGACTTCAGGTTCATCCATGTCGGTAATATCGCCAACCAGGCCGTCGAGGATGTCGTTGATGCTTATAATCCCTTCGATGGAACCGAATTCATCCACCACAAGACCGCAATGTATCCGTGTTTCCTTGAACTTCTCAAGGACCTGGTAGGCTTTTTTATCACTCGGGACGATGTTAACCTTTTTGACATATTTCCTGAGGTCGAGGTCAGGCTCTTTGAGCATCGCAATCAGGAGATCTTTGGCATAAATAATCCCGAGAACATGGTCGAGTTCTTTGTCGCAAAGCGGATATACAGAATGCGTATTATCGGTGATGATCTTTACATTTGCGTCATTGGGGTCTTCGGTATTCAGCCAGGCGATATCGTTCCGGTGAGTCATCAGTGCACCGATGCGCTGATCGCCCAGGTGAAACACGCGTTCCACAATATCCTGTTCGATCTCCTGGATCTCCCCTACTTCCGTACCTTCTTCCAGCAAGGCACGTATTTCTTCTTCCGTAACCTGAGAATCGGTTTTTTTCCGGATGCCGAAGAGGTCAACGATAAAAGCTGTCGAACTGCTTAACAACCACACGAAAGGCAACATTATTTTTGAAAGAACGAGCATGGGTTTTGCGATAGCCATGGCAATGGACTCAGGGTTTGTCATCCCGATCCTTTTTGGAACCAGTTCGCCTGCAATGATGGAGAAGAAGGTGATCAGGAAAATAACGATGATCAAAGAAAGGTTATAACTGAGGGGTTCTGTCATTCCCATGTTAAGGAGTCTGACATCGAGTTCATGCGCTAAGCCTGTGCCTCCGAATACCCCGATCAGGATGGCGATCAGGGTGATTCCCACCTGGATGGTAGAAAGAAAACGGTTGGGCGATTCCGACAAGTGCAGCACCAGTTTTGCTTTCTTGCTGCCCTTTCGCATCAGCTCTTCCAGCCTTGATTTCCGTGAAGATACAATGGCAATCTCCGACATCGCAAAGAGTCCATTCAGAAGAATAAGAAAAACAAGAATAAGAATTTGTTCGGTCATTTTGTCAAATCACATTTTTCCTGCATCAGGATGAAGCGTGCAGAAATATTTAATACTGCGAAAATACGAAAAAACAACGGCNNATTCTTACAAGAGGATATAAACCAGAATGACCCCGGCAATACCCAGCGCTATGCTGCCGTACCATAACCATTTCCGGCGGGTAAGTGCAGAAATGGCACAAATTGCGATAGCGATCTGAAACAAAGTGACCCCTTTGGAAAGGGCATTGTGCTGCACCAGGTGCCTGCCCGATCCCTCCTGCTTTTCTGTTGCTACCTTTTTGATCTCCTGCTGTTCTTCTTTATACCGTTCGGAATTCCTGACATCATTTTCATCGGCATTCTTTCCCATCTGTTTCAGCAATTCCATCTTACTCTCGAGGACGGCCGACTTAATTCCCTTGGCCTGGTAAAACGACCATTGGTCGGAGGCCTGGATCTGCTCCAGCATGGCTTCATTGGCATAATGACTCGCAAAAAGCGCAGAGATGGCGGCAAGGACCGAAAGCAATGCAGCTGTGAGGGCCACCATCATGATCCAGCTCTCCTGGCTGTGATGCACTGATTCTTCAAGTGTTTCATGGAGATGTTCTGTCGGGACTTCAATTTCTTCGGGCATAATAATTGGTTTTGGTTCTGAAATGCAAATTTAGAACTATCATGAATAATATATACACGGGAGTGGAAATTTACTCACCTCTCACATCTCACCTGTCACCTCTCACATCTCACATCTCACAAGCTATTGCCAGGCAATATGGTAATCGTACTTTTTTTTACAATTTTATTGTTGGTTCATCGCAATAATGCATACCTAATATCGAATTTATTTATTATCTGAATTACCCCGGACTTCAGAGGCTGTGTAAAAATTCCATT
>PLMO01000045.1 GCA_003142515.1 Bacteroidales bacterium | reverse complement strand
GCAATTTTCATCCCGGATATACAAAGATATTGCTCTTTTCTGAGAAACGGATAGCCAGGCAATCCATTGTTTGATTAATTTTACTGATCAAAGGTAGAATTTTAAAATCAGAACGGGAAAATCACTGTAACCTTCCAGGCAAAATTATCCCAAGTATTATTCATTGAATAAGGCCCCCATCGATAGAATGCCCCGATGCCGATGGTGTAGAGTTTCAGGTCTATCAGTTTGTTGATCAGCAGTCCCGATTCATAATACCCGAGATCCATGGTTTTATAAGGTTCCTGCGAAAGATTTATATAACGGTACCGTTCCGGGTGATCCAGCCAGCCAAACCCGATATTCTGGGAGAGGGCGAATTCAGGATGAAACCATTTTTTTCCTTTGAAAAGCAAGTAACCGAAATCGTGATACAGGTACAAAGAAGCATATTTGCTGGAGAGAAATTCATCCATCCGCATGGTGGCAAAACTGTTCGGAGCAAAAAGGGTAATGAGGCGGTAACTGGCATTTCCATAATACAGGTTGCATGCCGGAACCGGCTGATCCACATATCCGGCATTGACCTGGAAGGTCAGCTTTCCAAGATATTTGATCATAAAAGTCTTACGGACCTTGAGGTCGAGGCGGTTGTAATCGAATTGTCCGTCGAGAAAGCCTTTGATACCATGTGTATATTGCAGCCAGATCACGGGGTAATTGGTCCCTATCGAGATCTTGTCGTCGATGGTCTGGATGAATTTCTCTTTATAGGCCCATTTCAAGGCTGCAACAACATCCGTAAACTGGAATTCGTTTTGCAGAATGACTGCATTTCCAATGGAACTTGCAAGATCGGTCGTAGTTGACTTTTTATAACTACGGGAAATACCCAGGTTGAATAGCCAGTACTTTCGGGCACGGATAGTCACAGAGAAGTCTTCATTCTCAACACGGTCAAGTTTTTTTACAAGCAGAGGCTGGAAATTCCCGCTGAGGATAGAGTTGTAATCGTCGAAAAATTTCACACCTCCCGATTCCACAAGGTCATAGAAATAGCCACCACGGACGGAAAAATCATTGCGCTTGTTCAGCAGGAAACTTGCATCTCCGCCATATTTGGCAGTGGAAATAGCAAACGAATACTGGTAAAATCCGCCCACCTTAAACCATTTAGTCAGCCGGTCATTGGTGTGGATTCCAAGACCCAGGATCAACCCTTCATAGGTGTCATAGCCCATGATCCGGTTCAGGTCAAAATCGATGATCTTAAAAGGAATGCGACCGGAGAGAATGGTTTTAAACGACTTTGCATATTTATCAAAATTGGCTTTCTTACCGATGCTGTCGATAGTATGGTATGTCTTACGATCTTTAACGGTAAGGCTGTCGATCCTGTATTGGTTCCAGTATTTCTCCGACCGGTCAGTGGCTGCTTTCTCAACTTCCACATCGAGGTGGTTAAATTCGCGCCTCACCAGTTCAGGATTCAGCACGATATCGCGGATGTAACTTCGCCCTTTGGCAATTGCAGCATATCCCCCGACTTGCAGCATCATGAATTTGACATCGGTATTCAACTGAACCGGGAACCAGTGTTCACCATCCACCAGTTCATACAATTGTTGTATCTTGATCCGGAGACCTCCCTTATTATGATTGGGCTGTGCGATAACATTCTGTATGGCCCATTTGTTCGTGTTGATCGAGATGACACCTTTCAGGCCATCGAAATTAGTACCTATCCTGGGCCGGAAGGAGATGACGAAAACCGTATCCTTCGCGGAATAAAGCGTGTCTTCAAGTTTAAAAAAGTATTTGCCCAGGCTCCCGCTGCTGATCGGATTTACATAGGTATTCTGGAAGATTGTAATGAAGGGTTTGTAAAATGAAAATGACTGGATTTGTGTGGTAAGGAATACAAAAATAGGATCCTTGAATCCTGACATCCGCGTGGCGATCACCTGGTTGTAGTTCTTATCTGGTGCAAGGAATTTCCGCTTGGTGACATTCTCCATCAGGAAGAGGAATTGCTTGTTTAATAAGTTCTTTAATGCCATATTGTTCGAATCTGTCCTTGTTGAGTCGATCGTCAGCGTGTCGGAGGCAGGTAAAGAAAATAGCAACACCTCGTGCTGATGCTTTTGTGTCAGGGTATCCTTGAATTCCTTGTTGATGGAAGTGTCGGCTTCCGCAGTAAATACTGTCTTATCATACGAAGTATAAGAAAACGAATTGAGCTTCTCCGGGTCGTTCTGATCGCGGTTTTCGATAACATTTCGGATGATCCTGTGGGCGGGGTTGATACCGGGAAAAATATCTACCTCCGTCAGTTCGATTTCCGTCCGGGTTAGTTGGATTGAAAGGTTTTCGGTTTTATTCCCAACCGAATAAGTGAGCGGAAGGTAACCAACATAAGATAATTGAAGTTTCTGGACCGGATAGGCATTTCGCAGCCTGAATTTTCCGTCGATGTCGGTGGTGCCTCCATACTGGCTATTGTTGATGACGATGTTTACAAAGGCAAGAGGTTCTTTCGTTTTACTGTCGGTCACTTTCCCGGAAACATAATAAATGTTTTGTCCGGAGCCGACCAGTGAAGCAAGGATGAGGTATAGCAGGAAAATATTTCTTGTTGCCCCGGTCATAAAGATGTTTGGTTGAAGATGAATGTTCGTAATTTTGCAGACAACAATTTTTCTCACCCGGAAACAGAAATTGGGGAGGAGTTCTTTGATCTTATCAGCCCGGCTTTTACCGGGGATTTTCATTTTCAAAGGTAAGAATCATTTTCAATCCTATATTTTCCGATGGAAAAATATTCGTATTTTTAAATGGAGTTTGACATTTCGTAATATCCGGATCTAAAGGTCTCAATTTGAAAAATGATAAAATATCGACAGTTTACACGGCTAAAACTGTGGCAGGGATGGAAGAGATCCTGCAAAGGGAGCTGGATCTTCTGGGTGCGGCAAATACACAGATCCTGAAAAGGGCAGTTTCTTTTGAAGGGGATAAGTCCTTGCTCTACCGGGTCAATTATTGTTGCAGGACAGTTTTACGGATTTTGAAGCCTATCCTAATTTTCCCGATCACAAAACAGGAAGACCTGTATAATAATATTAACCAGATCCCCTGGGAAGAATACATCGGTAACAAAAACAGCCTGGCCGTGGATGCGGTTAATGCCACTTCTGTTTTTACCAATTCACAATATGTTGCTTTAAAGACGAAGGATGCGGTAGTAGACCGTTTCCGTGAGAAAACCGGTAGCCGTCCTTCCGTGGACCTCGACAACCCCGACCTGAGAATAAACATTCATCTTTACAAAGAGACCTGCACGGTTTCGCTCGACAGTTCAGGTTCATCGCTTCATAAAAGAGGATACCGGCATGTCACCGGGCCTGCGCCGCTCAATGAAGTGCTTGCCGCCGGCCTGATCCAGCTCTCGGGCTGGGATAAAACGGTTCCGCTATACGATCCCATGTGTGGATCCGGGACAGTTCTGATCGAGGCAAATATGTTTGCACGGAACATGCCTTCGGGGTATTTCCGTCCGGTATTCGGGTTTGAGAAGTGGATGGACTTCGATCCCGAATTGTGGAACAAGATCCGGGAAGAGGAAAATGCAAAAATACAGAATACGGATGTTGGCATCTATGGATCCGATATATCATCACGGGCCATCGGCATCGCAACGGAGAATGTCGGTTTCACAAAGTTCCAGGACCAGATCCACCTGGAAGTTGCAGCATTTGAAAATACACGCCCCAAAGGTGCTGCAGGCATGATCATATGCAATCCTCCTTACGATGAACGGCTTCAGATCGATGATATCATCTCCTTTTATAAGTCCATCGGTGATGTACTGAAGAAAAAATATACCGGATTCGAGGCCTGGATCATCTCTTCCGACCTGAAGGCATTAAAATTCATCGGGTTGCATCCTTCAAAAAAGATCACTGTCTTCAACGGTCCCCTGGAGTGCAGGTTTGTGAGGTTTAGCCTTTATTAGGAATTAAGAATTCAGAATGCAAGAATGCAGGATAATTGATAATTATTTCGCTATTTCGCTTTTTCGCTGTTTCGCTATTTAAATTATTTGGTTGGCGCGTGTCCGCCAAAGACGGATAAATCTGTAACGTGTGCCCACAACCAATACATAAAAATATTTTTCTTTAACCGCGAAGAAACGAAGACGCTAAGAAACGCAAAATTTTAGCGGCCTTAGCTACTTAGCGGCTTTGCGGTGATTTTTTTAAACCGGTTTTATTNNTTTATTTTGCAGCATTCATTTTATCAAGAACATCCATCACTTCTCTTACAGCCTTTGCCGAAGCGTTTAACAATTGTTTTTCTGCTTCGTTCAGCTTAAGTTCAATTACCTGTTCAATACCTTTCTTACCTAATTTAACAGGAACGCCCAGGTAGATGTCTTTTAAACCATATTCGCCTTGTAACCATGCACAGCAAGGGAAGATCCTTTTCTGATCTTTTACGATTGCTTCCACCATCTGCGCTGCAGCAACACCAGGTGCATACCAGGCCGAGGTTCCAAGTAAGTTCACGATTTCTGTGCCGCCCTTCTTTGTTCTCTCAACGATGGCATCGAGTTTCTCTTTTTCCAGTAACTCGGTGACCGGAATTCCGCTGACAGTGGTATAGCGTGGCAATGGAACCATGGTATCCCCATGTCCACCCATCAATATTGAATGAATATCTTTGGGAGAACAGTTCAATGCTTCTGCAAGAAAAGCTCCGTACCGCGCTGTATCCAGGATGCCGGCCATTCCGAATACCCGGCTGGATTCAATTTTTGCAGTCAGATAAGCACAATATGTCATCACATCGAGGGGATTGGAAACGATGATGATAATCGCTTTCGGTGAATATTTTATGACATTCTCCGTACTCGTTTTAACGATATCGGCATTAATGGAGATCAGATCATCACGGCTCATTCCGGGTTTTCTTGGTACACCGGCAGTAATCACCACGATATCTGAATTCGCTGTTTTGCTGTAATCGTTTGTGGAACCATTTACCCGTGTATCAAACAAATCTACAGGTGACATTTGCCACATATCAAGGGCTTTTCCTTCAGCAAGGTTTTGTTTGACATCGAGCAGAACGACTTCCTTAACGATATCTTTATGTGCGATTGAATCGGCACATGTTGCACCTACCAGACCGGCGCCAACTACTGTAACTTTCATAATTTATCAATTTTTAAGGTTATTTTTTTATTCCGGCTTTTTCCTGAAACCATTCAAGTGTATAGGATGATGGCCTCTCAATCTGTAATCCCAGTGCCCTGTCCCAGAGCAATGATGCCAGCACTCCCAATGCTCTTGAAACACTAAATAATACAGTATAGAATGGAGCTTCTTTTATTCCATAATGCCTTAATAATGAACCTGAATAAGCGTCAACGTTCGGCCATGGATTTTTTACTTTCCCAAGTGAACCTAAAATTGGTGGAACAACTTCGTACAAATCATTTACAACCTGGATGAAATTGTCACCTTCACAATATTTGGACGCAAACTCACGCTGTGCTTCAAACCGGGGATCTGTTTTTCTTAATACTGCATGCCCGTATCCGGGAATGACTCTTCCGGCTGCAATGGTCTTTTCGCAGAAGTCATGGATCTGCTGTTTGGTTGGATTTTCAGTTCCGATTTCCTTGAGAATGTCAAGGATCCAGGCAACAACTTCCTGGTTTGCATAACCGTGAAGCGGGCCTGCAAGACCGAGCATTCCTGCTGCATAAGAATAATAAGGATTACTTAAAGCGGAAGCGACCAGGTGTGTGGCGTGTGCTGAAACATTACCGCCTTCATGGTCAGCATGAATGGTAAGATAAAGTCTGAATAGTTTGTAAATTTCGGGATCATCATATCCCATCATATGTGCAAGGTTGGCAGACCAGTCTAAATTTGGATCGGCCGGGATCACATTACCTTTAAAATAATGTTTACGATAAATGTAAGAGGCTATAACGGGTAATTGGCCGATAAGGTTCATAACATCTTCATAGGTTGAATCCCAATAGTCTTTCTTTCCGACACCTGCATTGTAGGCTTGCAGGAATTTAGATTCAGTAGCCAACGCTAATATCCCGACACTGA
>PLMO01000049.1 GCA_003142515.1 Bacteroidales bacterium | reverse complement strand
GACATCGCATCCTCCAAAGCCGGGGGAATCAGTACATCCTTGACCTCCACCGAAATAACATTAACACCCCATGGCTCGGTGCGCTCATCAATGATCTTCTGCAATACAGCACTGATCTTTTCTCTGCCTTCCAGCATATCAGAAAGCATGGTCTTGCCGATGACATCCCGAAGAGCTGTTTGCGATGCCCAGCTTATTGCGCTTCGATAGTCGGCTACATCAAGGGCTGCTTTTTTGGGGTCTATAACTTTCCAGAACAGCACGGCATCTACATCCACCGGCACAGTATCCTTGGTAAGGGTTTTTTCTGTCTTGAAAGTCGTCGTGATCACACGGGTGTCAATCCAGTACGATATAAAATCGATGACCGGGATGATAAAAAACAGTCCCGGGCCCTTAATGGAACGAAAACGGCCCAAACGCAGTACCACTGCTTTTTCCCACTGATCCGCAATCTTAATTGCGGAAGAAACAACAATGGCAATAAAAAAAGCAATAATTGAGATCCAGATGCTTCCTGCATTATCACCCGAAATGGCGTATGATGCATAGGATAATCCTGCACCGATGGCAAGAATGACAAGGAAGATCAGTACTGAAAAAAAATTAATTCTTCTCATTTTAATTTCCTCCATAATTTAAGTTCATACATAGATACTATCTGGCATGCTGCTAATAAATCTCTAAGGTAAAACAATTTTTTATTCAAACGTAAATTGAACGGAAAAAAATCAAAATCCGTTATCCCGATAAAGAGATAACGGATTCAGACCTGGTTTGGAGACCGTGTAAGGAAAGTATCAGTTCAATTTGTCCTTTCCGCGCGGTCAATACCAATTAAAGCACTTATTTTATTACCATGTCCGGTTATGTGTATACCGGATTCACTTCTGCTGTTTAATAGTTTTATTCAAGGACATTGATATGTTTATTCCGGCACATGTCCTTCAGGATCTGTGGCCAGACTGTCACACTTGTTTCACCAAGATGAGCTTTTTTAAGCAGATACATATAGGTCCTTGACTGCCCGATCCCGCCTCCTATACTGAGTGGTATATCGTTATTGATGATCGCTTTATGATAGGGGAAATTTAAAAAATCAAGCTGGTTGGTAAGTTCGAGCTGTTGTTTAAGCGTTTCAGCATTTACCCTTATCCCCATAGAAGTCAATTCATGACGGCGCTGGGTTACAGAGTTCCATACAAGGATATCCCCGTTCAGGCCATGCATAGGCTTGCCACTTTTCGATACTGTTGGTGTTACCCAATCGTCATAATCGGCTGCCCTCATTTCATGCGGATAACCATCAGCGAGTGTCCAACCGATACCGTATATGAAGACTGCAGGGAATATTTTAAGGATCTCTGTTTCGCGCTGCTTCCTGGGAAGATCGGGGAAACGTTCAAGTATCTCTTCAGCATGAAGAAATTTGATCGTATCAGGGAGATTGGGATACTTGTTGCTTTTCAGTTTCGGGAAAAGTTTCATGGCATGTTCCTCGGAGCCTTTGAGAACCTTCCATATTTTTTCTACAACTCCTGTCAGGAACTGAAGATTGCGGTCTTCCTTGGTAATTACTCTTTCCCAGTCCCACTGGTCCACATAAGCGCTGTGGTCATGATCGAGAAAATAATCTTTACGGACAGCCCGCATGTCGGTATAAAGTCCTTCACCGACCTTCATCCCGAATTGTTTCAAGGCCATTCTTTTCCATTTGGTGGCAGCCTGAACCACCTGGGCATCGATAGGATGCTTGTCGTAGTCGTTCTTGATATGGAACTGGATAGGGGTTCTTGACCCATCACGGTCAAGGTAGTCATTGACGCCGCTTTTCACATCGACAATCAGAGGACACTCGACCCTCATCAGGTTGAGCTCTTTGCAAAGATGTTCTTCGATGTATTGTTTTACAGCGGTTACAGCATTCTGAGTTTCCTTGGGATCCAGCAATGAAGTATAATCCTTCGGCAGAATTTTTTCAACATCGGCATAGTTTCCGATCCCTGGACCGGCCAAATCAGCTTTTTTGTTTTCCATGTTTTAGTCTCCTTTTTAATTGTTTGTTTATTTGGGAAAATATGTTATTACTCTATCAATACTGCAAATCACGGGTATTAACCCTAAGGTAAGCTCTGGATCCTGATTCCGCCACAAAGCAGCGGGGTATTTACCCTCCGATCCCGAGTACTCGGGACGGGATTGTTCGACTGATAAATTTTTTATTACTTCGTTCAAAAAATTTATGTCTCACGAATAAAGCATGCCTGTTTCATTTCGAAAGATCCCATCGAATGATATTATCATATTTCCAGCAGGTGATCAAAGGAAATTATTCAGGCCACAAAGATAAGAAATAATTATTCTGAATTAAATCCTTCGTAAAACAAGCCATTAGCGATCATGTTTTTTGGCTAAATCTTATTTTGATGTGCTGGAAATAAGAAAAATTCGATCGCGGATTCGCGAAAACACCAAAAAAATACAATTTTTTTATATTACTTTTTTATTCAAACCGGATAAAGGGAAAATACTAATATATTTTAGGGGTATTCACAAACACACAAACTTTTAGGCTACAGAGGTAATATGAATTACCCCGTGCTTTAGCGCTGGGCAAAAGACAATAATAACACGGGCTTTAGCCCAAATATTTGTGAACTTTATGGGATATGTGAAAATTTGGATACATCTTGTCTGGCCCACTAAAAACCGGGAACCAATACTCACCCAGGAAATTCGCCGGGATATCTTCAGACACATCAGGGAAAATGCTGAAAAGAAACACATTTATATAGATCATATCAATGGGCACTTGGAACACGTGCACTGTCTTATTTCACTGGGCTATGGACAAACTATTGACAAAATCCTAAATACAAATTTGATATTTTTGTTCAGGGCTAAAGCCCAGAATGTTTTTTCAGCCTTAACCCCCGGCCTAAAGAGGCTGTGTAAAAACGAATA
>PLMO01000159.1:5566-36361 GCA_003142515.1 Bacteroidales bacterium | reverse complement strand
CAGTTCTAATGGAAAATATTTCCCTTTCCGGAAGAGATCTTCCAGCAGGGTTCCTTTTATCACAATGACCGGGTAAATCCGGGTCTCTGAGGCTCCCAGTTCAACAATCTTCTTTGCTGTATTCACCAATTTTTCTTCCGTATCGCCCGGCAAGCCAATCATCATCTGTAATCCCAGTGTAAAGCCGGCTTTGAGGATCATCCGGGATGCATTTTCTGTGTCACGTGATGTATGGCCCCTGCCCGATCTTTTCAGCACCTCATCGTCCATCGACTGTGCCCCGAGTTCGATCGTTTTTACCGGGTATTTCCTGAGAAGATCCAGGATTTCATGGGAGATAAAATCTGGTCGTGTGGAGAGCCGGATTCCCTTTATCCTTCCATCTTTTATTAAGGGAACAACGGTATCGAAATAGCCCTTCTGCCGTTCGGGGGAAAGCCCGGTAAAGGTTCCTCCGAAGAAACCCACTTCAACTTCAGTGTTCTTTCGAGGAATGGTTTTCAGGTTTCTGGTAACTATGGAAATCACTTCTTCCGAAGATGGTGCTGCCTTTCTCCCGGTGATCCGGACCTGGTCGCAGAAGATGCATTGAAAAGGACAGGCCTCCATGGGAATGAAGACAGGAATGGTATAATGGCGTTTTTTGACCGAGCGGGTACTCATCAAGTTTATAAAAGTCACAAAGTCACAGAGTAACAAAATTAATGAAAAAAAATACTGGATGTTGAAAGCTGGTCTTCAAATTTACAATTAGTTCTCTTTGCGACCTTTGCGTAAAACCCTGAGATCTTTGCGGTTAAAGAAAGCAAAAGGGACCAGGCAATGGGAATTATTAATTTCGCTATTTCGCTATTTGCCTATCCAGCACCGGGTAAATCGGATAAATCCATATTTGATGTGCTGGAATAAAAAAAATTTTTACCACAAAGAAAAAAATCCATTTTATTGTATCNNCCAATCACCTCTCCCCCTTCACCCCCTTTCCTGAAGGAGAGGGGGCCGGGGGGTGAGGCTAATTAAATCAAGTTGAAGCTGCCACGAAGTGGCTAAATATCAATAACCATGGGTGAATCCCAAGGGGAAAAAATTTCCGTACAAAAGATAGTCAAAAGACTCTCATTCAGGAACATTCCAGAGAACTTTATGCCTATTTGATGGGGTTTATAAGAAATAAAAACTGTTTTCTTTACCGTATTAATGACATGGAAGATCACTTGCATATTTTGTGCGATTTGCACCCAACAATTGCTTTGGCTGATTATATGAGAGACATTAAAACATCATCATCGATCTGGTTAAAACAATCAGGAAAATTCTCTGACTTTAAAGGATGGGCTGATGGATATGCGGCATTGAGAGCGATGCCCATGGTTATTCAGATTAAGCTCTTTCAGAGCTTTCGTACGAATGTGTTGAAAGATTTATTCCAGCATATCAATTATGGATTTATCCGGTAAATCAATTTATCCGAAAAGATACCCCGTTTCATTTCTAACAACATATTCATTTTTTTCCTAATTTTGCACGTTTTTTACGTGGCAACCCGAAGGAATTGATGAAAACGAAATATCCTGAATATAAAAACCTTGACCTGACGAAAATCGGAGATGAGATTCGGTTGTACTGGGAACAGCACGGGATCTTTGAGAAAAGTCTCAAAATGACCGAACGCAATACTCCTTTCATCTTCTATGAGGGACCGCCTTCTGCCAACGGTAAGCCTGGGATTCATCATGTTATGGCCCGTGCGATCAAGGATATTTTCTGCCGCTATAAAACCATGAAAGGCTTCTATGTCCACCGCAAAGCAGGTTGGGATACCCACGGACTGCCTGTTGAGATTGCCGTTGAGAAAAAACTCGGGATCACCAAGGAAGATATCGGCAAGAGCATTTCGGTTGAAGATTACAACAAGGAATGTCGCAGGGAAGTAATGAAGTACAAGGACCTCTGGGATGACCTGACCGTGAAAATGGGATACTGGCTTAACCTGGATGATCCCTACATTACCTTCGACAACAAATATATTGAAAGCGTATGGTACCTGCTTGGCAAACTTTATGAAAAAGGCTTGCTGTACAAGGGATTTACCATCCAGCCTTACTCCCCGGCCGCAGGAACAGGCCTTAGCACCCATGAGCTCAACCAGCCGGGCGCTTACAAGATGGTAAAAGATAACACCGTTGTTGCCCAGTTTAAGGTCCTCAGGGATGAAAAATCCGGATTCCTTTTCAAGGACCTTTTTGGCGAACTCTATATTCTTGCCTGGACCACAACTCCCTGGACATTGCCATCGAATACCGGCCTTGCCATGGGAAAAGACATCGATTACATCCTGGTAAAGACCTATAACCCCTATTCCTTCAGAAAGCAGACCGTCATCCTTGCAAAAGAACTGTTGAGCCGGTATTTTCCTGAAAAGAATGCTGAACTGCAACTTGAAAAATACGAAGAAAGTCAAAAGAATATTCCTTTTGTTACCGGATCGCATTACAAAGGCGAGGCTTTTGAAGGGATCCGTTTTGAGCAACTGCTTCCTTATGCACAACCCGAAGACGGAGATCCGTTCCGGGTGGTGCTGGGTGATTTTGTCACTACGGAAGATGGAACAGGTATCGTTCATATTGCGCCCAGCTTTGGCGCTGACGACTTCAGGGTTGGCAAACAGTATGGCCTAGGTTCGCTAACCCTGGTTGACAAACAGGGAAAGTTCACCGGACCGATGGCTGAATTCTCCGGAAGGTATGTGAAGACTGAATACGATGAACATTTCGATCCTGCGAAAGACACCACCGTGGATATTGACCTCATCGTAAAGCTGAAGAAAGAAAATAAAGCCTTCAAGACCGAAAAATACGAGCACTCCTATCCGCATTGCTGGAGAACCGATAAGCCCATCCTCTATTATCCTATGGATTCATGGTTTATCCGGACCACTGCATACAAGGACCTGATGATCAGCCTGAACAAAACGATCAACTGGAAACCGGAATCCACAGGTACCGGGCGTTTTGGGAACTGGCTCGAAAACCTAGTCGACTGGAACCTTTCCCGTTCCCGGTTCTGGGGAACACCGCTGCCGATCTGGAGAACGGAAGACGGATCAAAAGAGATCTGCATCAGCTCTGTTGTTCAGTTGAAAGAAGAAATAGAAAAATCTGTGAAAGCGGGATTTATGGAATCGAACCCGCTGGATCACCTCCTGCCCGGCGATGTGACCGGGGAAAGCTACAATACTTTCGACCTGCATCGTCCGTTTGTTGATGATATCATACTGGTTTTGGACGACGGCCGGAAAATGTTCCGTGAACCCGACCTGATCGACGTTTGGTTTGACTCTGGGGCTATGCCTTTTGCCCAGTATCATTACCCGTTTGATAAGTCCCAGAAGCTGGAAGATTATTTTCCTGCAGATTTCATTGCGGAAGGAGTGGATCAGACCCGGGGATGGTTTTATACCTTGCATGCCATTTCGGTCATGCTGTTTGAGAGTGTTTCCTTCAAGACCTGTGTTTCCAACGGTCTGGTTCTTGACCGCGAGGGGAATAAAATGTCGAAACGCTTAGGCAATGCAGTAGATCCGTTTGAAACGATCACGAAATACGGACCAGATGCCACACGTTGGTATCTGCTAACTAATTCGCAGCCGTGGGATAACCTGAAGTTCGACACAGATGGAATTTCCGAAGTGCAACGTAAGTTCTTCGGTACGCTTTATAATACCTATGCTTTTTTTGCGCTTTACGCCAACATCGACGGATTTGATTACATCGAACCGGAAGTTGAACATGACCAACGGCCCGAACTCGACCGCTGGATCCTCTCAGAACTCAATACATTGATCGGCGCCGTTGATGGGTTTTACAACGATTATGAACCCACCAAGGCAGGAAGGGCGATTTCCGATTTTGTAGATGAACATCTCAGCAACTGGTATGTAAGGCTTTCCCGCAGGAGATTCTGGAAAGGAGAATATTCTACGGATAAAATATCCTCTTATCAAACCTTGTATCATTGCTTAGAAACCATTGCCCAGCTGGCTGCTCCCATTGCCCCGTTCTTTATGGACAAACTGTTCATTGACTTGAACAATGCTACGGGACGGAAGGATGTAGAATCGGTTCATCTTACCCGTTTCCCGGTGCAGGATGCTTCCCTGGTTGATTCCGCTCTCGAGGAACGGATGGAACTGGCACAAAAGATCTCTTCCATGGTGCTCTCCCTTCGGAAGAAAACCAATATCAGGGTCAGGCAGCCCCTCGGAAAAATAATGATCCCATTATTAAGTGATCCGATGAAAGAACAGGTGGATTCAGTGAAAAACCTGATCCTTTCGGAAGTTAATGTCAAGAACATTGAATATATCGAAGATACAGCCAATATCCTGTTAAAAAGAGTCAAACCGAATTTTAAAAAACTGGGTCCCAAATATGGCAAGTTGATGAAGATAATCGCCGAACATCTTGTCAACCTTGACCAGAAAGCAATCAGCGATTTTGAGAAAAATGGTGAATATAACCTTTCTCTCGATCACCAGGATGTCCGGATCACCCTCGATGATATTGAGATCATATCAGATGATATACCCGGGCTGCAGGTGGCCGTTATGGGAACACTGACCGTTGCGCTCGACACCACAATTACCCCGGTTCTCCTGGAAGAAGGTATTGCCCGTGAGCTGATCAACAGGATCCAGAACCTGCGGAAGGACAAGAATTTCGAAGTGACCGATAAAATCAGTGTCGTTTTGCAGGGAAACGAGAAGATTAATTCAGCTGTTCGGAATAATTTATTGTATATTTGCTCTGAAACGCTGGCACAATCCTTCAACATAGTCAACACTATTGAAGTTCCTGAAAAAGATGTGATTGAGTTAACTGATACCTTGACGGTAGAAATTCTACTTCAGAAAGTAAACCCGGAGCAGGCGGCGGTTGAAAGGCCCACCTGATTAATTTTACCGGGAAAGAATATTTGAATTTTGAATTCGTTTTTCTAAAAATAACCCATGATGAAAAAAGCAGCAAATATCAAGATAAAAAAAGAAGAAGGTATTGTTGAAAAGGCAAAGACCCGTTATTCGGATGAAGAATTGGAAGAGTTCAGGCAGATTATCCTTAGCAAACTGGAAAAAGCTCATAATGATCTGAAGTTGCTTACTGAATCCTATACTACCGGGAATGATCATGACACCAACGACACCTCCCCCACATTTAAGGTACTTGAAGAAGGCTACCAGGTGTTCTCCAAGGAAGAGAACAGCAAATTTGCAGCCCGGCAGTCGAAATTCATCAAAGCCCTGGAAAATGCCCTGGTCCGGATCGAAAATAAATCATACGGTATCTGCAGGGTTACCGGAAAGCTGATCCCGAAAGACCGGCTGCGGATTGTTCCTCATGCCACGTTGAGCATCGAAGCCAAACGGCAACAAACCACTATGCTGGCGCCTCCACAGCAGACCAACCAGAATTTATAACGAACCGGTGTTTCGCACTTCAATTCCTATTGATCGTTGAAAAAAGCAGTCATCATTATCCTGTTGGTATTACTCCTTGATCAGGCGTTGAAATTTTTTGTAAAAACATCCATGTATCTCGGGGAGAGAGAGTGTGTTTTGGGGAATTGGTTTTACATAAACTTTACTGAAAATGAAGGAATGGCCTTCGGGATGAGATTGGGAGGAAGTTTCGGGAAGTTATTTCTCAGCTTGTTCCGGATCATTGCCGTGATCATCATCGGATGGTGGCTTCATAAGGTTGTAAAACAGAACGGAAATACCGGACTGATCATCTGTATCTCCCTTATCATGGCGGGGGCGATCGGGAACATCATCGACAGCATGTTTTACGGATTGATCTTCAATGATCCGGTCGGAATTTGTGCAAACCAGGTCGCCGAGCTTTTTCCAAAAGGAGGCGGATATGCAGGGTTCCTGCATGGTAAGGTGGTGGATATGCTTTATTTTCCGATCATTGAATCCCGGTTCCCGTTATGGTTCCCTTTTTACGGAGGTGAGGAATTTGTGTTTTTCCGGCCGATCTTTAATATTGCCGATTCCTCCATTACCATCGGCGTATTTATGCTGATTCTTTTTCAACGGAAACTTTTCAAACCACAGGAAAAGTCAATCCCACCGGTCCGGAGCTGAAAGAAGAACAGCCACTTTAATACTTCATCCTTTTAAATTCGCTTATTTTACGCGAATCGACCTTCCCACACGCAGAATGGAATTCAATTTAAGTTTATTGATGGCACAAATTTCCTTTACAGAAGTGTGGCATTTTTTTGCGATGCGTGCCAGGGTATCTCCCGACCTGATCTTGTAATAAACTGCTTTTCCGTCATAATCGGAAGGGTAAAATACACTTTTGGTAATCGGGAAAATTCCCGAGATTAGCTTATTGTTATCGAAATCGATCATTCGCTGCGGGTCTAAGGGAACGTCTTTGTACCTGACCTCGAAATGAAGATGTGGAGAACGGCTTCGCCCGGTGGATCCCCCAAGCCCGATAACCTCATTCGCCTTCACGATCTGGTTCACCATGACCTTTAGTTTTGACAGATGTGCATAATACGTTTCAAGCCCGTTATAATGGCGCAGGATGACCAGGTTCCCGAAACCACCCCGGTTGTATTTAGCATACCTTACCACCCCGTCGAATGCAGCCCTTACGGTATCTCCTTTTTTAAGGGAAAGATCCATTCCTTTGTGCGTATAAGAAAAACCCCGGTAAATCCTGCCAATAATGGGGAGATGGAACGNNCCTGTTGAATCTTCTTCCTGCGACATCATCACCGGTTCATTCTCAAGGTATTCCCAGGTATGATTGCGATAGAGTATTACGGCGCCGCTATCGGTTTCAACAGTATCAATGATATTTGGAATATTCCGTTGGGAAAAACCATAAAAGGGCAAAAGGAAAAGTAAGAAAAGAATGAAAAAATACTTCATAATCACATATTTGTAAATAACAGGTTTTTGTTTTTCGCTCCCGCAAATCTAAGGTAAATTAATAACCTTAAAAATAAAAAATTATTATAAATGACGGACTTCTTATATCTTTGCGCAAATTTCTTATTATCAAAATGGAATACAAAAAAGTTGCCAAAATTGCCCAGATAATCGGTCCGGTTGTGGATGTTGTTTTCGATGAGAATAATAAGTTGCCCGATATCTACGATGCACTTGAGGTGATCAACAATGATGGAAACGCTATAGTGCTGGAATGCCAGTACGACATTGGAGAGAATAAGGTCCGTACCATTGCCATGGATTCAACCGACGGTCTTCGCCGGGGCATGGATGTAACGCTGAGAGGTGGCCCCATTTCCATGCCGATCGGCGAACAGATCCGGGGAAGGCTCTTCAACGTCATCGGCAAGCCCATCGACGGGCTTGGGGAGGTTTCCTATGAACATACCTATCCGATTCATCGTGAACCTCCCTTATTTGAGAATCTTTCCACGCAGAAGGAGGTCCTGTTTACAGGGATCAAGGTCATCGACCTGATCGAGCCGTATTCAAAAGGCGGTAAGATCGGTTTATTCGGTGGCGCCGGGGTTGGGAAGACCGTGATCATCATGGAACTGATCAACAACATTGCCAAGAAATATGCAGGGATGTCGGTATTCGGAGGAGTGGGAGAAAGGACCCGTGAAGGGAATGACCTGCTGCGTGAGATGATCGAATCCGGTGTCATCCGGTACGGAAAAAAATTCCTTGAGGATATGGAAAAAGGAGGATGGGACCTTTCATTAGTCGACCCCAAAGAACTCCTTCAAAGCCAGGCAACACTGGTATTCGGACAGATGAACGAACCGCCCGGCGCACGTGCACGCGTGGCATTGTCGGGCCTGACGCTTGCAGAATATTTCCGCGACGGGGATGAAGAATCTACCGGCCACGATATTCTTTTCTTTATCGATAATATTTTCCGGTTTTCCCAGGCGGGATCGGAAGTGTCGGCCCTTCTTGGCCGTATGCCTTCAGCTGTGGGTTATCAGCCTACACTGGCAACAGAAATGGGAATCATGCAGGAACGCATCACCTCCACGAAAAGAGGATCGATCACCTCGGTTCAGGCCGTATATGTTCCTGCAGACGACCTCACCGACCCGGCTCCTGCCACTACCTTCGCGCATCTTGATGCCACCACGGTACTCAACCGGAAAATCTTCGAAATAGGAATCTTTCCTGCAGTTGATCCTCTGGATTCGACCTCCCGCATCCTTTCTCCCGATATCGTCGGGGATGAACATTACCAGACGGCACAGAAGGTAAAGAAGATCCTTCAGCGGTATAAAGAATTGCAGGACATCATCGCCATTCTCGGGATGGATGAACTGTCGGATGAGGACAAGCTGATCGTACACCGGGCACGGCGTGTTCAACGTTTTCTCTCACAGCCTTTTCATGTTGCAACACAATTTACCGGGACTCCCGGCGTTTTTGTGAATATTGAAGATACCATCAAGGGATTTAATATGATCATGAACGGTGAAGTAGACGAATATCCCGAATCTGCGTTTAACATGGTAGGAACCATCGAAGAAGCAATAGAAAAAGGAAAAAGAATCCTTAGCGAGAACAAATAAAATCTGTGGGGCACATGAAACTCAACATCATCACTCCGGATAATGTCCTGTATGCAGGGGAGAATGTTCACCTGGTTCAATTGCCCGGCTTCGACGGATCATTTGAAATCATGAACCATCATGCCCCGCTCATTTCCATTCTGCGGAAAGGAAAGATCAAAGTTGAAATCAAAGGGGTAAATCCACTCTTCTTTGATGTCAACGGAGGAGTAATAGAGGTTCTGGAAAATAATGTTCTGATATTGGCAGAATAGATGAAAAAACAAGTTTTATTGCTATCATCTGTCTTTTTCCTCTTTGCAGGAGTGAGTTGTTATAAAAAAACAGCAGTTCCTGTTGCTGACTTTTCCATTCAAAGCAGCAATGATTCAATTGTTCCGGATACCATTACATTCCGGAATCTTTCCCAAAATGCTTCTACCTATGAATGGAATTTTGGCGACAACCATTCTTCAACAGTAACCAACCCTGTTCATATCTATACCGTTGCCGGTAACTATACGGTTACACTGAAAGCCTATTCAGACAGCAGGGAACAGTGGGCTACAAAAAACAGGATCATCAATATTGAATAGAAAAGGAGTGTTATTGATTAATTCAATTTCACAAGTTTTCCTGTCTTTGTGCAATCTCTTCCAGTAAACCGTACAAGATACACCCCACATGGCAGGCTACTGATATCCAAATAGGACCGGGATTCAGTCACCTGGAATTTCATTACTTCCTGGCCCGACATCGTTAATATCCTTAAGGTGCCATTGTCAGAAAAATCCGGGATTTCGATCGAGATCCGATCCTTTGAAGGATTGGGACGAATATCAATTTCTGCAGGTTTAGTTGATTGGGCTACCCAAACGCCAATATCGCCGGTTTTCAGGATCGTTCCATATTCACCTACCGTAAACCCCATATGGCCATTGGTTATATATACGCCATTAAGATGCTCAACAGTTCCTGATCGCTGCAGGGTCCAGGTTAAACCACCGTCATTGGTTAATTGAATAGTGCCGTTCTCCCCTACAATATATCCTGTATTCGGATCCTGGAAATAAACAGAACGAAGTGGTTCAGAGGTTGCACTGGTACACTGTATCCATATTACGCCCCCATCAGTCGTCATTAATATCACAGCATAGTCAGAACAGTTACCGACAACAAAGCCAATATTTTCATCAATAAAAAAGACACTGGTAAAAGTACATGATTCATCATAGGTTTCCACAGTGGTCCAGGTTGATCCTCCGTCAGTAGTTTTTATAATTGTTCCCCATGTTCCGACGGCAAACCCGGTATTTGCATTAATAAAATTTATCGCCTTCAGGTATCTTGATGTGCCTGAAGTTTGGGATATCCAACTGGCGCCCCCATCAGTCGTTTTCAGGATCGTTCCCCAATCGCCTGCAACCCATCCGTTATTTCCATCCAAAAAAGTCACGGAATTGAGATACTGGTTTGTCCCGGATACCTGGGTTTGCCAGGTAGCACCTCCATTTATTGTATTCATGATTTTCCCCGATTCACCGACCACGTATCCGTTGTTTGCCGATGGAAAACTAACACCATTAAGACGGGTCAATGTACCTGAGGTAAGGATGCTCCAGGTTTCCCCGGCATCGGTAGTTTTAACAATCCTCCCGGAGTCGCCAACTGCGAAACCATTTAGCGCGTCAGGAAAAGAGAGAGCCGTCAGATTTGTAATAGTTCCGGAAATCATGTTTGAATAAGTTATTCCTCCATCTGTGGATTTAAACATTTTTCCATGATAAGGATTTAGCATTGTTTGCCCAAGGATGAACCCTTTATTTGCTTGCGGATAACATACCCCATAGAAATCAATGCCCGCATCGATGGTCATTTTCGACCATGAACTACCTCCATTGACGGTCTTTAATACGATGCCTCCAGCTCCTACAGCATAGCCATTATTTACATCCGGGAAACTGATAGAATAAAGATCATTTGTCGTTCCGGAGGAAAGCAGGTTCCAGGTAACACCACCATCAACGGTTTTAAGAATCGTACCATACTGACCAACAGCATAACCCGTACTGATGCTTATAAAATCAATTGACCCGATATATCCCCAGTTACCTGTGGACCAGCAATCGGTCCAGGTGAGCCCGCCATCTATCGTTCGTCTCATTAAACAGTTAAACGAATTACCATCCTGACCGCCAACAAACCCAATATCAGGTGTCAAAAAGCAGATTGCCATCAAATTCGTAAAGGTACCGGTGGATAAGGGATTCCATGTTGCACCGCCATCATTGGTTTTTCTTATTGTTGTATTAAAACCATAAGAACTGTTGCCGATCAAATACCCAATATTCTGGCTTGGGAATTGGACACCGTCATAAGAATAAGAACTTACCTGCATACTGGTCCATGTAATACCACCATCGGTCGTCTTCAGGACAGTACCGCCTTCGCCAACCACATACCCATTATCTGCATCAAGAAAATATATACCGGAAAGCCATGCATTTGTTCCTGAATTCAGGCATGTCCAATGTGTACCTCCATCGGTGGTCTTAATTATTGTTCCGGCATCGCCTGTGATGTACACCGTAGAAGCATCGGTAAAAAAGATTCTTTGGGTGATGTTTCCGGTCGGCAAAGGGTTTGACCATTTCCACGTCTGAGCATATAAAATGTTTACGAAAAACATTAAAATCAAAAGTGTAAAGATCTTTTTCATAAGGGATGTTGTTGGATAATTAATTCGATATTCATAGACAAATCTAATAAATTATACCAAACAATAACCCAATTTCATAGATTATTTGAATAAGAAAAATTCCTATTAAAAAAAAGACCGCCCTTTTGAGGCAGCCTCTTTTTTAAATAATCACCTGGATCCCGGAATTCTTAAAAGAAATTTCTTCTGTTATCCTTGATCTTCCCGGCTTTTTTAATGGCTTCATAGATCAGTCCGCTTGCACGGTTTTCAAAACCTGATTCCTGTTGCATTCTTTCACCTGTAAAATCTTGTTTTTCAGCAGCCTTGTTGATGTTGTCGATGATGATTACATAAGCCCCGTATTTTCCTTTCAGCGGTCCTGTCAATTCACCTGCCTTGCAGGTAAACAATTGGCCAACGATTTCCGGTTCACGGCCAATCGCTGAATTGTTATACCCGCCAAAGGTCAGGTTGGTTGTATCGATTTTTGACTGGAACTGTATGGCAAGCTGGTTGAAATTTTTTAACGTTTTCATCGACTTGGTTAGCCGCTCGGCCAGCATGGCTGCTTTTTTTTCATTGCGGACACTTTGTACGATCCTGTCCTTTACTTTTTCAAGGGGAATATAGCCTTTATCATTGATGGCCGATAAAATGGCTACAACATATTTCCCTGACAGGTCGAACACAGGAGAAACCTCACCGATTTTGGTATTTTCGGCATAAGCCCACCGTACCACTTCCCGTGCGGAAGAAAGGCCATTCAGGAAATTGTCCATTTCACGGATGTTTTCAGCGGTCCTGTTCGGAATGCCCTGTTGCGTCGATGCTTTCGCAAATGCTTCTTTTGTACGGTTCTGGCCGGCAAAAGCGCTTGCTTTCAGATATGTGTCCTGGAAGGTCTGGTTGCTGGGTTCGATGTTACGTTGAAGGAGGGCCATTTTAGCCTTCTGGATTGGTTTGGTCTTGGAAGTCAACCGGAAAATGGAATACCCGATATTGGTCTCAATAACTTTCATCTCGTTGGGCTTCATCGTAAGTCCACTGTTAAAAAAGATCCCAAAGCTCGGTTGTCCGTCGATGATCTCTTTGAGTTCTCCTCCATCGTCCTTGGCTGATGGGAAATCGGAATATTTTTCGGCAAACTCACGGAATTTATCAGGAGTCTTTTTAAGAATTGTCATCATGCTGTCGGCCCGCGATTTTGCCTCTTCTCTTGTACGCTTGATGTTTTCGTTCTTTAGCGGACTTCCGGCAAAGGTGACCAGGATCTGGGAGCCTTTCATGGTATCGGGGCGTTCCTGGATATCGAGCAGTTTCGCCATATACCAGGTATTATTCAGCTCAAAGGGAGGATAGTACGTATCAGTATTCGATGAATAGGCTGTTGAATCGATTATTCCCGGGAAACTTCCTTTTTTCATATATGTGCTGTCGTATTTCTTGTCGCCATTGGCGTTGATAAAATCGGGCAGATCATTGCTCGAAAGAAAATCTTTGTAGATCAACTGTACATCATCACTGATTTTTTTGCGGTCAGGATCGGAGGCTTTCACTTCAAAGAGCACGTAATTGAGTTCACGTGTAGGCTCTTCCTGGAAGAACATATCTTTGTTTTTATCATAAAAGGCCTGATAATCAGCGTCGGTCAGCGTAACTGAATTATCGGGTATCGTTGTCAGGACAGGGGAAAAAAAACGGATATTTAATGTTTGGGCGCTCTCTGTATAGATCTTCTTCAATAATGCTGTTGGCATATAATAACCCTTTTTAACCAGGTTGTTGAATTTGGTCTCGATCCGGTCCTCTTTGATCGCTTTCTCGAAACGAAGCCATTGATCCTTGTTTTTAGGTTCCATATTGTCGAGGTTCTTCAGGTAGTTCCTGACCATCGCCGGATCATAAACGTTTGTTTTGGGATCTTTGAAATACTGAAGGATGTAACGGTGAGGATTTTTGCCCTGTACCTGGTCAAAAAGTTCATCCGGAGAAACAGTTATTCCCAGCTCATCGTATTCAGCTTGCATGAGAACCTCCTTCATAAGGGTGTTCCAGGTATTCTGGCGGATCGAATAGGTTTCTTCATCAGTGATTTTATCATTTCCGGTGTTCTCCTTCTGGATTTGAATGGATTCTTCCACCTTGTTGGTGAATTCCGGGTATGGAATGGCTTCTCCGTTAATGGATCCGATCTCGTTGGTCCCCTTCATTCTTTTCTTTCCGAAATCGCCGATAACAAAGGCTGCGATAGCAACCCCAACAAGAATTACAGCAAGTCCTGAGTGTTTTCTTATTCTTCCTATTATTGCCATTATAAATGATTTTTTTAAGAGTCTGCAAAACTATTGAATTTTTATGAAAGTACAAAGGCTTCAACCAAAATCAGATGGAATCTTTTTTGACCATCATCTGCCCGTATACATGAAGGATGGTATAATCGGAAAATGATTCGTTTGACCGGAGTCCTTTTCCAAACACGATTTTATCAAGAGTCGTGATTTTAACCCGCTCAGAGGTAAAGATCATCCTTCGGTTTTCATCCCAGGTGAGTTGTTCGGTATTGAGCTGTTGTTTTTTAACTTCATTTCTGACGATCACATTCCCTTTGGCTTCCATGATCCGGGCATATTCTTTTCTTTTCCCGTAGTTGGCCATGATGGTAGTTTCTGTCCGGAGCGCCGTATCAAGGATGTTGATCTTAAATCCACGCGGGAACTCCATGCAGGGCTCAGGAGTTGAATAACGGTTCAGGAGAATGCTGTAAACCTTTGCCTGGATCTTCCCTGAATCACTGAAGACCACTTCGATGTTCTTTGCCGACATGACAGGCCCGGAGTAGTTATGCGTGATTGCATTGACGGTTTCAAGATCGTTTCCACAGCCTGCCAGCAGCAAGAGGAACGCAACCAGGTAACCGTAAGAAAAGGAAGACAGGAACGAAAAGTGTTTCAAGATTAAAAATACTTACGTTTTACGAACCACCGTTCATAAATTGAAAAACCGATAACAAAATTGAAATAGGTTTCATTGATGAGGTTCGACTGGGTTGTTCCACGCGTACCGAGTTCGGCGCTCAGGTTGATGGTGGTTCTCATCCCGCGGATCGGCAGACCAAGACCCACGCTGACTGCATATTCATTCAGGTGTTTTTGCCTCAGTTGAAGGTATGTGCTGTTGTACCTCAACCCCATGCGGTATCTGACCCGCTTGAAATAATTTGTATAATTATTGATGTCGGGAACAAGCTCGGCCCCGGCGCTCACCTGGAAACTGTTAACCAGCGAATCGGTCGATCCGAAGGCTTGGTAATTTTTCCAGTTCTGCCATCGGTAATCGGCGCCGATAAGCCATTTATCAGGTTTTTCAAGGGAGAGTCCCAAGCCATACATTAAGGGTATCGTGATGGATCCGCGAACCCCTGCTTCGGATTGTATGGTATCCTTTGGATAATCGGTTCCGCTGCTTGAAAAATAAGTTGTAGCAAAGTAATCAGTGCTTCCACCGACCTTTGTATTGGTTCCGAAAATGGCGCCGGCAGTGAGCTTTAAATCTTTCTTTAGTTTTGCTGTATATTGGATACCATAATCGAAATAAAAGCCACTGATAGTAATGTCATAATCCTGCCTGAAATTTGCATAATAAGCGGAATCCGGGAATGTAGAAGAAGCTTCACGGAGTAAGGATCCAAAAAGATAGGAAGCGTTGATGCCGATCGATAAATTTTTCGTAAGCTTAAATCCATTCCCCCAAAGAAAACGGTTGATCCCACCCGATCCGGAATAGATCCTCACAGTATGGCCGACCTCCGGTAAGATATCATCGTTAGAAACATTATACCCGACATTACTGTAAGGAAGCAGGCCCAGTGTCGTTTTCCACCATTTTGTAACAGGGAAACCGAAGGTCAGGTAACCCACCGATGCATAGGTACGGCTGGTAGATTGAGTGTTGGTTTGCAGCGTTACATAATTAAAGATGACTCCTCCCTCAAACACGAAGGAAGTGGAATCAAAGGCAGTGTAGGATGCAGGATTGTTGAAGTTGATATGATAAGGGCTTCGCAAGCCGATGCTCGTTTCCCCCATGGACAGATTCCATGCATTTGCATTGGCAGTCAGATCGCCGATTCCATAACGTGAATAGGGCGAGGTTATGATAGTCTGGGCAGACAGGGAACAGGAGAGGAGCAGAAACAGGGCAAACAGGCAAAAGCAGGTTTTACAGCGGGTTTTTATCATTAAAGGCAAGAATTTGTTGGAGTCCGTAGATCACAATATTTGGTAATGCAAAGATGCTAATTTTAAGCCGATTGACAAAATAATTCAGATCGCCGCCGCTCAGTATGATCCTGATTTCCGGATATTCTTTCCGGTAGAAGGCAATCATCCCTTCCATTTCAGCGGTCATCCCGTTAATCACTCCAGAAAGAACAGACTTATCTGTATCGGTTCCCGTCAGGAAATCAATTTCCGTGTAAGTTAATAACGGAAGTTGCTTCGTAAAAGTATGCAGGGCGCGGAAACGCATCTGCATTCCGGGCGAGATGGCCCCGCCTATGTATTCTCCGCCCGAAGTGACTATATCGTAAGTGATAGCGGTTCCTGCATTGATTACCAGTACATGCTGACGCGGGTATACAGAGGCGCCAGCAACTGCAGCCGCCAGGCGGTCTTTGCCTAAGGTTCCGGGCGAATGATAACGATTGGTTACCGGCAAGGCAGTATTGTGATCAAACTCTATGTAACGGAACCGTTCCCTAATCCAGGCGGATATGGAAGCCGGGAAAGGGATGACGGAGGAGATTATACACGCCTCAATATAAGGATACCGCCGGGTAAACTCCTGAACGGCCTGAAGGGAGATTTCCGGGAATGATTCGATAGTTTGATCAATCCCGGAAAACGCTTCCGGACGCAGTTTTCCCGCCGGCAGAACCGCCATTTTTTTGTTGGTGTTTCCCAGATCAAGGATAAAGTACATGGGTAAAGCCCTTTTGGATGAACGAAGGTAACAAAAATCCAGCACCTGCCGGCGGTTTGAATGGGAAAAACGTGTAATTTTGCAATTCAGAATGTCCTTGTATGAGAAAAATTTTACTTCTGAACTGCCTTTTATTCCTTCCATTCCTGATCTTTTCACAGGAGGCAGTGAAAAAAGCCGACTCTGCTTTAGCAAGCAGGCTTTACCTGGATGTTTCCGGAGGGTTGTCCATTCCGATGGGGTACTTTGCCAGAGATGATGTGAAATTTGGAGGTTCCGGTTTTGCTACTCCAGGTTTCCTGGTACAGCTTAACCTCGACTGGACCGGAAAATCCAATTCTGGCCTGGCATTTCAATATATTTTTCAAAGGAATCCGTTGAAAAGTTCAGTGAGAAATGATATTTTGTCAGGAATGTCGAAACCGGTGGGGACAGGTTCATGGACCAACCACTATGTCATGGCCGGTTTGGTTTTTTTACATTTCATTAACAATGTTTACGTTGAGGGGAAAGCCCTTATCGGAGTCGTTCTTTCTTCCAGCCCGTTATTCAACACCGTTGATCCTGTTTATCAAACACCTTCAACAAACACAGGTATTGGGCCTGCATATAGCGCTCAATTTGGGGTTGGCTACCGGATTTCTCCTAAAATAACGATAAAAGCCAGTGTGGAATATATCCTTGGAAATCCCAAGATCCATCATCAGTATGGGGCGCAACAGACATTTGACACCATCACAGGAACATTGGTCTATTCGGCTCCGATAACTATAGAGACGAAAAGAACAGTTTCAGCGTTATTGGTTAAAGCCGGCATTGTTATTAAACTATCGAAATAAACCTTGAAATAAAATCATGTAACTCCTCTACTTCATTATCTCATGTTCAGAAAAAGTTTAGTTTCTCTTATCATCCTGCAGTTCATTTTTCATCAGGTATTTTCCCAGGAAAGTGTAAAAGATTCCTCCATTGTCGTCCCGATGATCTATGCAACCTATGCTTACCAGTTACCGGAAGGTGACCTTGCAAAACGGTTTGGGGGTAACTCCTCCATAGGCGGCGGATTTATGATTAAGACGCGGTCCAACTGGCTGTTTGCTGTCGAAGGAAATTATATTTTCGGGAGTAACGTAAAAAACGGCGATTCCCTTCTGAAGAACATTGCGACACCCGATGGCTATGTCATCAATGCCAATGGTTATTATGCAGAAATCGGTTTCGGTGAAACTGGTTTTAATGTCCTGGGCAAATTTGGCAAACTTTTCCCGGTACTTTCCCCGAATCCAAACTCGGGCCCGCTGATCATGATCGGAGGCGGTTTCCTGCAGGACAAGATCCTGATACACGATGGGGACAATACTGCACCAGAGATTCATGGAGATTATAAAAAAGGATATGACAGGCTGAACAATGGTTGGATTTTATCCGGAACTGTCGGGTACCTTTACCTGAGTGATTCGCGGCTGATAAACTTCTTCGTTGGTTTTGAATTTATGCAGTCGTGGACCAAATACCGCCGCGCCCGGAATTTTGATACCGGGTTACAGGACAACAGTTCACTTTCCAGCCAGTTTTATGGGGTCAAAGTGAAATGGTTTATTCCGCTTTACAAAAGAAAACCGAAGGATTATTATCTTTATTAATGGAAGATGATTTTTCTGATCAATATTCTTAACCTTTATGCGCCTTAGTGCTTTCCTTTGTATGCCTTTATGGTTAAATTTTTTTACCATGAAGGCGCGCAAAAGTTCACACGAAGTAACACAAAGGGAAAAAATACCAATAAAACACCTGCTATTTTGTTTTTTCTCTACAACATATTCATTTTTTTCTATGTTTTGGGGATCCGGGCCGCTTCCCTTGTGAATAAAAAGGCAAAATTATGGGTGAACGGCAGGATAGACATTCTCCGGAAAATAGAAAAAGCCCTCGCCGGTAACCACAACAAGAAAAAAATCGCCTGGTTTCATTGTGCCAGCCTCGGCGAATTTGAGCAGGGCAGGCCGGTAATTGAGGCATTTAAGGAAGCCAAGCCGGATCACCTGATTTTTTTAACTTTCTTTTCTCCTTCCGGCTATGAGATCCGGAAAAATTATCCAGGTGCAGATCATGTTTTCTATCTTCCGGCGGATTGCCCGGGAATGGCAGCAAAATTTGTAAAAATCCTTTCTCCCGATATTGTCTTTTTCATAAAATATGAATACTGGTACAACTACCTGGCCGTTTTAAAGCAGCGCGGAATTTCCATCTACATGATTTCTGCCATCTTCAGGCCTTCGCAGCCTTTTTTTAAATGGTACGGTTCCTGGTTCAGGAAGCAGTTGAACAACCTGACCTGGTTTTTTGTACAGGATGAAGATTCAGAAAAGTTGCTCCGGAAGATCGGTATTGGACAGGTTTCAGTTTCAGGTGATACACGGTTTGACCGGGTAAGCACGATTGCAGGACAGGAAAAACCGGTTGAAAGGATCGATGAATTCTGCAAGGATTCCCGCGTCCTGCTTGCCGGGAGTACTTGGCCTGATGATGAAAAGATCATCCTTCCGTTCATCCTGGAAAACAAGGCAAAATTTAAGTTTATCATTGCCCCTCACGAGGTACATAAAGAACGGATCGACGGGTTGATGTCGGAAGTAGGTCCCGGTGGTTTGCGATTCTCACAGGCGGATCAAACAAATATCCGGGAAGCCCGCATTCTGTTGATCGACAGCATCGGGATCCTTGCCTCTCTTTACCGGTATGCATTTATTTCCTTTGTTGGCGGAGGTTTTGGAGTGGGTATCCACAACATCCTTGAACCGGCAGCCTTCGGTGTTCCCATAATTTTCGGTCCAAACTACGAACGGTTCAGGGAAGCCCGTGACCTGATCCGTGAAAGTGGTGCAATCAGCATAAAAAGCGAAGAAGATTTCCGTACAGCGTTCGGACGATTAGCAGATGTCCCCGGTGAACGCGACCGCGCTTCGGCGATCTGCACCGCTTACGTCACAAGCCATAAAGGGGCTACCGCTCATATATTGAAACACCTCCATGCCTGAAAACCGTAGATTCGTTATCGGGGATATCCACGGTTGCATCCGTACCCTTAAATACCTTGTTGAGAATGTCCTTCAGCTGGAGCCTGCTGACACCTTGTTTCTTCTTGGCGATATCATCGACCGCGGCCCCGGAAGTAAAGAGGTAATCAATTATATCATGGCGCTTTCAGTCACCTCGACCGTAAGGCCGGTCATGGGAAATCATGAGTTTATGATGCTCCGGTCGCTGGAAGATGAAGATTTTTTCTATAGGTGGACTCTGAATGGTTGTGCGCAAACACTGATCAGTTTTGGGGTGGATCCATCCAAAGTATATGACCGGGATTCAGTCTTTCAGATTCCTCAGTCTTATTTCGATTTCTTCAGGCGATGGCCGCTATATGAAGAAACCGATGATTTTTTTTTCGTTCATGCCGGATTAGATGCCTTCAGCGAAGATCCCCTCAGCGATGTGGATATCCTGCTTTGGACGCGGAACGAAGATGCCCCCCAGGATATTCTCAAAGGCAGGAAACTGATTCATGGTCATACACCGGTATCCTTATCCCTTATCCACAACCGGCTCCTGGATCCGGAAGTCAAGGTTTTAAATCTTGATGGGGGATGTGTTTATAACAGGTACCCCGACTTAGGGAATCTGGTCGCCCTTGACCTTGACCAGATGAGGTTGCATTCCGTGCGGAACAGGGACTAATCTACACAGGTTCAAATTCCTGGTTTCTCCGGGAGGGTTGAAAGCCCGCTTCGCGGATGGCCTGCTGGATTCCTTCCACGTCAAATTTATAAGTGGCGCCGGCAACGGAGACCACATTTTCCTCGATCATGATGGATCCAAAATCATTAGCGCCCGCATGCAGGCATAACTGTGCGGTTTCCTTTCCCACCGTCAACCAGGACGCCTGGATATTCGGGATATTTGGGAGCATGATCCGGCTGATGGCTATCATACGGATGTATTCATCAGGTGTCACTTTGTTCCGTATTCCCGATTTTTTCGCAAGTACCGTATCTTTATCCTGGAAAGGCCATGGAATGAATGAAATGAACCCTTTTGCACCGNNAGCCCCAGCTTGTGCGCCGACTTCATCACATCCAGCCATTCCCTCACCGTACATTTTACCGGCGATAAAATCTTCCTGACCCGGTCGGCAAGAATTTCAGCGCCGGCACCCGGGAGACTGCTTAGTCCCGCTTCTATCAGTCTTTCCAAGACCTTGCTATAACTGATGGAATCCATTTTTGCAAGATGAACGATCTCGGGAGGTCCCAGGGCATGGAGCCGCAACCCGGGATACATCTGTTTAAGATTCTTAAAAAGATTGACATACCAATCGAGTCTCAGTTCAGGATGCAATCCTCCCTGTAAGAGCAACTGGTCACCGCCAATACATTTCATCTCTTCGATCTTGGATGCATATTCATCGAGTGTGGTGATGTAGACCTGCTTATTGCTGGCCGGGCGGTAGAAATTGCAGAATTTGCATCCCGAGATACAAGCATTGGTGATATTAACGTTCCGGTCGATGATCCAGGTGACTTTGTTTTCCGGATGATGGATCTTCCGCAGTTCATTGGCTGCATAAACCAATTCCCCCAGCGGAAGTTGATGATACAACTCAAGCGCCTGGACGGCATTCAGGAATTCCAGTCGCAAGGCTTTCTTGATAAGCAGATCCAGGTTCATGTTGCAAGGTTTGTGACCGTGTGGAAGATAAAACCGAAAAGGGCAATTTTTATTACCTTTGCGTGTAAAACCAATCCCAAAAATACGAAAAATCATGCATCCCGAAATTGTAAAAATTTCCAGGATCCCACTAAAGGCGAATATCATTTTCCTCACCCCGGCTCCTGCAAATTTGCCCAAAGATTTTTTCAGCAAGGACGAGCTTACCTATATTTCACATCAGTACAAAAAGGAAAAACAAGAATTTTTCTCCTTTAACCGGCTGGATCACTGGCTTTTTATCCAGGTGATCAAAGAAGAAGATGATCCTCATAAGGGAAATGAAAATTTGCGAAAATCGGGTGACAAGCTGGGATCGTTACTGAATGAGTCAAAACAACGGCAAATCATCCTCTATGATACGTCAAACCTGACCCGAGAAACCCTGGCTTTTACTGAAGGCCTGGTACTCGGACAATACCAATTCCTGAAATACAAGGGTAAAAAGGAGAAAGAAAATACACTGAAATCAATCCAGGTCTTCTCCGGAAAAATAAAGAATTCTGAGATCCGAGAGCTAACAGCAGTCACAGAAGCCGTATTTCGTTGCCGCACCCTGATCAATGAACCGAATTCTTTTCTTACGGCGACAACCTTTGCCCGGGAAGTTGAAAAAATGGCAAAAGCCTGCGGTGCCAGGGTTGAGGTGCTCAACAAAAGCAAGATTGAAGCGCTCCAGATGGGCGGTTTACTTGCGGTGAACAAGGGTAGTGAGGTGCCGCCCACGTTTACCATCATGGAATGGAAACCAAAACGACTGGTCAATAATAAACTCTTCGTATTTGTTGGAAAGGGAGTTGTTTTTGATTCCGGTGGAATAAACCTGAAACCGGGCGATTCGATGAGTACAATGAAAGAAGACATGTCGGGCGCTGCTGCCGTAGCTTCGGCCATCTATGCGATTGCCACTGCCGGCCTGCCGGTGCATGTCATCGGGTTGATGCCTGCAACCGACAACCGGCCGGGGCCAAAAGCTATTGTTCCCGGCGACATCATCCATATGCAAAACGGAATGACCGTCGAAGTACTGAATACCGATGCGGAAGGACGATTGATCCTGGCCGATGCACTGAACCATGCCACGAAATACCATCCTTCCCTGGTAATCGACCTGGCAACCCTGACAGGATCCGCCATTCGTGCAGTCGGCCGGTACGGTATCGTAGCCATGCAGATGAAAGCGGCTAAAGAACTGGAACTGTTAAAAGAATCAGGATGGGAAACCTATGAGCGCCTTATCGAACTTCCAAGCTGGGAAGAATATAGTGATGGGTTGAAATCGGATCTTGCCGATATGAAAAATATTGGCCCGGCAGAGGCTGGTGCCATCACTGCGGGGAAATTCCTGGAGAGATTCACCGGTTATCCATATATTCATCTTGATATCGCAGGCCCGGCATTCCTTGAAAAACGGGATTCTTACCGCGGACAAGGAGGAACCGGTGTAGGGGTCCGGTTGTTATTCGATTTTATCCGGAAGGTTGCCTTTGGAAAAACCACCTGACCTCCATATCACAATAACACCACTGTACCACCGCACCACTGCACCATTGAAATTTGAGATATATTTGCAAAAACAAGAAAAATGAACCAACCCCCTGAAAAAGAACAAAGGATCAGAGTAGGCATTACGCATGGAGATATAAATGGCATCGGCTATGAGATCATTATCAAGACATTTCAGGATCCGCGCCTGATGGAATCCTATACCATGATCGTTTATGGATCCTCAAAGGTTGCATCTTACCACAGGAAAACCTTAAATATCAACGATTTTAATTTTAACCTTGTAAAAAAAGCCGACCTGGCACATCCGCGGCGTCCCAACATCGTGAACATCGTCGAAAATGAGGTCAAGATCGACCTTGGAAAATCAACAACTATTGCGGGAGAACTCTCATTACTCTCCCTTGAAATGGCCATCAGCGATCTTATGAGCCACAATATTGACCTGATTGTGACGGCACCCATCAACAAACAAAACATCCAATCCCCGGGTTTTACTTTTCCCGGTCAAACCGAATACCTGGCGCAAAAAGCGGGCGTATCCGATTACCTTATGCTCATGGTCAGCAATACCGTGCGCATCGGCGTGATCACAGGCCATATTCCCCTCGACAAGGTCAGCTCTTCATTGACGGAAGACCTGGTCATACGTAAGATTAATATCATGAACCATTCGCTGATGCGTGATTTCGGCATTCAGAAGCCGCGGATTGCAGTCCTGGCCATTAACCCACATGCCGGTGATAACGGACTGATCGGGAATGAAGATAATACCATCCTGAAACCTGCAATTGAAAAAGCCTATCAACAGCAGTCCCTGGTATTCGGACCTTATCCGGCAGACGGATTTTTTGGTTCGGGCGCCTTCCACCATTTTGATGGCATTCTTGCGGTTTATCATGACCAGGGAATGATCCCCTTTAAACTGCTTTCCTTTGATGAAGGCGTCAATTTTACTGCAGGGTTACCTTTTGTAAGGACATCACCGGCGCATGGAACTGCATATGATCTTGCCGGGAAAAATGAAGCAAACCCCGAAGCATTCCGCAACGCCGTTTACCTGGGATGCACGATCTACAATAACCGCCTTGCCTACGATGAACTACAGGCGAATGCCATGAATCCTAAACCGGTTGAACCCGAAAGCCCCCAGCAGTAATGAATCTTTCGTATTCCCTTTCAGAAATTGCATTCCATACGAATGGAACCCTTTTCACCGGAAGGGAAAAACCTGTTTCCATTAAGGAGATCCTGATCGACAGCCGTCGCCTCGTTCACCCGGAATCGACCCTCTTCGTAGCAATTGTTTCCGGAAGGAACGATGGGCATCGCTACATCGCTGAACTGTTTGAAAAAGGAGTCAGGAATTTCCTGGTTTCTGCTTTGCCCCATCAGTTTGAATCCCAACCCGAAAATGAGAACGAACCAGGAAAAACCAGTTCCCTGGCCAACTTTATCCTTGTCGACAACACATTGGAAGCACTTCAAAAACTGGGTGCCGCTCACCGTTCCCGTTTCAGCATTCCTGTCATCGGCATCACCGGCAGCAATGGAAAGACCATCGTGAAAGAATGGCTATTCCAATTGATGAACCGGGATAAAAAAATCGTAAGAAGTCCCAAAAGCTACAATTCTCAGATTGGCGTTCCGCTGTCAGTCTGGAAGATGGAACCGGAAAATGACCTTGCATTGTTTGAAGCCGGGATCTCCCTGTCGGGCGAAATGGAAAAACTGGAACCCATCATCCGGCCTACCATCGGGATCTTTACAAACATCGGGCATGCACATGATGAAGGCTTCCGGGATCTTGACCAGAAGGTCTGGGAAAAACTTAAACTCTTTGTCAACTCCGGCACTCTTGTCTATTGCATGGATCATGAGTTGATTCATGCCAAGGTGATACAGGAAACTTCACTGAAACAGGTGACAAAATTCACCTGGAGCCGGAAACAGGAATCCGACCTGCAGATCATCCGTAGTTCCTCATGCAGATCACTGGAAACAATTCTCACGGGAATTTTCAAGAACAGGGAAATAACGGTAACCATTCCTTTTACCGATGAAGCCTCCATCGAAAATGCCATTCATTGCTGGGCGCTGATGCTCCTCCTGGGATATGAAGCTGAGGTTATCTCCGCCCGGATGAAAGTTCTGGTCCCCATTGCCATGCGCCTGGAGCTCAAAGAGGCCATCAATCGTTGCTCGCTGGTCAACGACAGCTACAACTCCGATATCAACTCACTTGGGATCGCCATTGATTTTCTGAACCAGCAGACCCAGCATACGAAGAAAACCGTCATTCTTTCGGATATCCTTCAAAGTGGCCGCGACCCGGATAGCCTTTACCGGGAAATCTCCGGTATCCTCAGTGGCAAAGGGATATCCAGGATCATCGGCATCGGGAATGAGATCTGCCGGCAGTCAGGACAATTTCCCATGGAAAAAACATTTTTTGCGACCACAAACGAGTTTTTCGATCGTTTTCCCTTTTCTTCCTTACGGGATGAGGCGATTCTGCTGAAAGGCGCACGGATCTTCGAATTCGAACGGATCGGCCATGCCCTTCAGCAAAAGTCGCACGAAACCATCCTCGAGATCCACCTCGATGCCCTGGTTCACAACCTCAACTATTACCGTTCAAAACTGCTACCGGGAACCAGGACCATGGCCATGGTGAAGGCCTTCTCTTACGGCAGCGGCAGCTTTGAGATTGCCAACCTGCTGCAGTTTCACCGCGTGGATTACCTTGCCGTAGCCTATGCCGATGAGGGTGTGGAACTTCGGAAAGCCGGTATCACCCTGCCCATCATGATAATGAATCCGGAAGAACAAAGTTTTGAGTTGCTTTTTCAGTACAACCTGGAACCTGAAATTTACAACTTCCTTGTTCTCGGGATGCTGGAACAGGCTATTCCTGAAAACCAGGGAGAATCGAAGATCCCGGTACCGGTTCACCTGAAGATAGATACCGGCATGCACCGGCTGGGATTTGACCCTTCAGAAGTTGACAACCTGATCAAACGGCTGAAGAGAAATCCTGAACTCCGCGTGCAATCGGTATTTTCGCACCTTGCTGCCAGCGAAGACCCGGCTGAAGATGATTTTACCCTAAGTCAGATCAATAGTTTAGAAGCAACTGCTAAAAAAATTCAAACCGGCCTTGGCTATTCCTTTCTTGTTCATATCCTGAACTCAGCCGGTATTAGCCGTTTCCCGGAGGCCCAGATGGGGATGGTCCGGCTCGGGATCGGCTTATATGGCGTCGGGTTCAACGAAAATGAACAACACAACCTGCGCAATGTAAGCACCCTGAAGACCATCATTTCCCAGATCAAGCAGGTGAAAGCAGGAGATACCATCGGATATAACCGGAAAGGAATAGCACACACTGACATGGTAATCGCTATTCTTCCCATCGGGTATGCCGACGGATTCAGCCGGAGGATGGGCAATGGCGCCGGAAAAGTGATGATCAACGGTTTCCCCGCAAAAACCATAGGAAATATCAGCATGGATACCTGCATGGTGGATATCACAAAATTGGTTGCTTCACCGGATTCTCCTGCCATCCATGAAGGCAATGAGGTGATTATTTTCGGGGATGCCTATCCCATTGCACAACTGGCCCATGATCTGGGCACCATTCCATATGAGATCCTGACCGGTATTTCGCGAAGGGTGAAAAGGGTTTATTTCTTTGAATGACCTTCCGCTGCAGGAAAATTCATATTTTTGAAAAGGCAATATTCTTGTTTTATGAGTGCTCAGAAGCTGTCGATCCTGATTCCCGCTTACAATGAAGCCCGGACCATTCACCTGATCCTTGATAAGGTGCTGGATGTCAAACTGGATAGAGGTATCACAAAGGAATTGATCATCGTAAATGACTGCAGCCATGATGAAACAGAACAAGTTGTTACCGGATATATCCGCCAACATCCTGAAGTTGATATCCGGTTATTCAATCAGAAGGTAAACAGGGGCAAAGGAGCGGCGCTTCACAAAGGGATTGAACTTGCAACCGGCGACTTCATCATCATCCAGGATGCCGACCTTGAGTACGACCCCCAGGAATACAACATTCTCCTTAAACCTATGCTGGACGGCTTTGCCGATGTGGTTTACGGATCACGGTTCATGGGTGGCAACCCCCACCGGATCCTGTTTTTCTGGCATTCTGTCGGAAACCACTTCCTCACCTTTCTTTCCAACATGTTCACTAACCTGAACCTGACGGATATGGAGACCTGCTATAAAATGTTCAGGGCAGAAATCATCCAGAAGATCCATCTTAAAGAAAAACGGTTTGGGTTCGAGCCGGAGGTTACATCAAAAATTTCAAGGATAAAGGGAATCCGTATTTATGAAGTTGGGATTTCATATTACGGAAGGACTTACGAAGAGGGTAAGAAAATCGGAATGAAGGATGCAATTCGTGCCATTTACTGTTTATTAAAATATAACATCTTCCAGAGAAGGTGCCTCAGGTAATCGCATGAAAATAAATGTCAAGAAGACCGGTAAAAGGGATTTACTGTTTTTTAAGTTTATTTCTCTTTTCATCTGTAGTGACTCTGACAGCAAACCAATGTGGTTAAACATATTTAGAAATTCAACAACCGGACATTGCTGATAGCATATGAAAATAAATAATGAGATCAAGATTATAATTTTATACTCAATTTATTTTGTTTCATTATTAATAGCATTGAATCATGTTTTTTTCCATGGATTATTAGATTCTAGGCACTTTATAAACTGGGATGCAGGATACTATTTTCGGATTAAAAACAATGGCTATGAGGGTTTTAATGTTGCATTTTTCCCACTTTTCCCAATGATATGGAAGGGATTATCATTTAGCATAATTGGGATAGTATTTTTTAACGCAATTCTTTTTTTGACCTCATTTTACATATTGATTCGGGTACTCAAAACAACCACATGGGAAACGATTTTATATTTAAGTATTC
The DNA here is from genome assembly GCA_003142515.1 of Bacteroidales bacterium. Lineage (GTDB taxonomy): Bacteria > Bacteroidota > Bacteroidia > Bacteroidales > FEN-979 > FEN-979. Next base: position 8,866 of record PLMO01000159.1, on the reverse strand, counting down.
CAAGTTTTATTTTTTTTTATCTCCCATACACTGAATCAATCTTTTTTGCAAGTTCAACACTTCTTTTCTTTGGACTTAAAGATAGAAAAAAATATCTCGTTGCTACCGGTTTGTTATTATGTACCTTATCAAGACCTGCTTTTACAGTTTTTATTCCGGCGATAATTATAACTGAACTCTTATGCGAAACAGTTAATGCAAAACTCTTTTTAAGATTAGGGTTGTATCTGGCAGTTACATTGGTTGGCTTGCTCATAGTAGGTATAATCCAATACCAATATACCGGTCAATGGTTTGAGTTTTTTATTGCACAACATCATTGGGAAAATGAGTTACAAATTCCAAAATTCCCGCTAACCTCATATGCTAGCGGATTGATTGTCCGCTTGGATGGAGCAGCGATGTTATTTGGAACAATTGCCGGGATTATTTTGATTTTACTTATATTCAAATCAAAATCATTTAAAGATATTATCATACAAAAAGAGGTTGTCTTTTCGCTTTGTTACCTCGCTGGAATAACTTTTATTGTTTTGATTTTCAGAGGTGGGAATTTATTTAGCCTGAACAGATTTGTCTTTGCTGTTCCTTTTATAATAGTTGTTGCTGATTTTTATTTCAAACGAAAAATAACTTTCAGTAAAAAACAATTAATGTTTATTTTTATAATCATCTTCTCTTTTTGGTTATTTTTTGGTTCATATGGACATATCCAAACTTTATTGAAATTTTTTTTATTATCGGTATATCTGTTTTTAATAGCTGCCATCAAATCAGATAATAAATACATCAATAAAATATCGATTGGTTTATTGATATTTACAAATTTAATATTTCAGATTATCTTTTTCATCAGATTCCTTAATGTCGGTTGGGTAGGATAAGATCAGGTTCAGCAGGACCATCTCGCTCAACGATCTGGGCAAGTGCCTTTATTGATCCGGTTCAGATAAATTGATCACCGGAATGTTTTTGGTCATTTTTACTATATTTGTCAATCTAGATTTTACCGTTCAGGATTTGTTCATATAAAGCATCTTTATAAAAAAATAGTTCAAGTAACGAGATGAAAATAAAGTACCCATCGATCAGGACACTGGAATTATTGTTTTTTTTGAGTTTGTTTATTTTTTCAACAACCCTGACCTTAAAACAACACCAGGGTCGCGGAATCTTAAACTGGCAAAGCGAGATCTGGGCCGATATGGCCGGCTACTACGTATATCTGCCTGCTACATTTTTTTATCAATTTCATGCAGACAAGAGTCCGCAGGGAATTGATGAAAAATCAGGATACGGGTTTAATATAGATCGTGACAATAACAAAATTACGACTCAATATTTTTATGGAGTTTCATTTCTGGTCTCTCCATTTTTTTTCGCGGGACATGCCATTTCCTTAATCACGGGCATGGATGAAATGGGAGGGTTTTCCTGGATCTATCACAAGGTCTTTGATGTGGCTTCCGTTTTTTATCTTGTTCTTGGCCTGTTTTTTCTGAAGAGATTCCTGAAAAACTATTTCCCGGAATACCTTCAGTATATCCTTATTCTATTAACGTTCCTGGGAACCAACCTCTTCTACTATTCCATTGAAGTTACCCTGATGTCGCATGTCTATTCATTTTTTGCCATTTCCGTTTTTCTTTATGCGATGAAAGAATTTCTGAAGGATAAGTCCCGCTACCGGTTTTTTCTGCTGATGGCATTTGCCTTTGGTCTGATGTTCATTATTCGTCCTACAAATTGCCTGATCGGCGTGATTTTTCCATTCTGGGATGCAGGGAGCAGGAAAGAAATAATGAACCGTTTGAAACTGATCTTTCACCCAAAATATATTTTTCCGCTGCTCGCGATCATCTTTGTGATGTTCATTCCACAAATGGTGTTCTGGAAAATAATGCGCGGGTCATTCCTTTACCTTAAATACGGCGAGGGATTTCCCTTTTGGAATCACCCGAAATTCCCGGAAGTATGGTTTTCGACCCTCAACGGTCTTATCCCCTGGAGCCCGCTAACCCTCTTGTTTATCATCGGAATGTTTTTCATGATCTTCAAAAGGAACAATAATGGGATCTTGATTCTTTTCTTTTTTCTCTTGATCTCATATATGGCTGCAGCCTATAAATTCTGGTATTATGGTTGTGCCTACGGACATCGCGCTTTTATTGAGTTCATGCCGGTTTTTTGCATTCCCTTCGGATACCTTGCCAGAACAATCCTTGAATCAAAAAAAAGGATACTGCAGGTTTTATTCGTGTTGATCGTCGTTTTTATGACTTATTTCAACGCCAGGTTATCGCTTGTTGCAGATAAATGCAATTTCGGCGCTACCTGGGATTGGGATTACTATGTTCGGCAAATAAACAGGATTCACCTCTTCCCCGCATCCACCCTGCCTTACACCTTTAGTAATGATTTTGAAAATAACGCAATATACTATGGAACAAAATTCACGGATTCTGTTCATCATTCAGGAAGCTATAGTGCGGTTCTTAACCCTGATAATGAAATTTGCTGTAAACATTCGGCAATGGTTTGGGATTTTAATGGGAAATATCCAAAATTCATAACGGTTCAGCTTTTGGTGAAAAAGATAAAGCCCGGCCCTGTCAATGCATTGCTGGTCTGTTCCTTTGGAAAGAACGATACCGTGTATAGCCTGCAATCACAGCCACTAGAACCTTTTACCGGGAAAACCCGTTCCTGGTTTATTGTCTTCAGGACATTCCGGGTTCCGGAAGGTTTATCCGGTGATACCTTCATGAATTTCTACGTGTGGAACAAGGAAAAAAAAGTTTTTTTTGTGGATGACCTTAAGATCAGATATGAATAGCGATAGCTGATGAAACAGGTAAAAAATATACCCGGAAACATATTCCGGGATGATTCCATTCTGAAGATCAGGTTTAGTAAAGAAATATCAATCAACGATCTGGGTAAGTGTCTTTAAAGATCAGGTTCAGAGAAGATGTTATTAAAAAAAGAAAAAAACTAATGTTCCAACACATTTTTAAAAATCCATTTTCATTCATTACCTTTTTCGTCATAGCCTTTGCTAATCTCCTGGTTCATTTTATTGGAAATAAAACCCAATTAACCGGGTTGACTTTCCTTGTTTACCTTGTCATCTTCCTTTCCGGGATCGAATTTACCCGAAGAACGCTGCTGCTCTGGTTTCCCGATGTCATCGCTGGCCTCACCCTCCTTGCCCTGGCATTTGGCACCAATTTATTCTGCATGGTCTCGCTGGATTACCGGTTACAGCCGATCCTGCTTTTTTCGTTGTTTGCGATGGTC
>PLMO01000159.1:0-5460 GCA_003142515.1 Bacteroidales bacterium | reverse complement strand
ATGATCTCTTTTCCTTTGACCATGGCTGGTTGATCTATACACCCCTCATGATCTTCGCTTTCATCGGTTTTTATTTTTTTGCAGAGAAGAACCGCTCCATTTTCTATCCTGTTTTTCTTTTTTGTATATTGGATCTTTTCCTGGAAACCAGCTGGTCGCAATTAGGAACAACTCCGGTCTTCGGACAGGTAGCCTTCATCCCGGCCTATGCCCTGTTCGTATTTCCAATGGCGTCATTCATAGAGTTGATTCAAAACAGTAAACCTGTTTCCCGTATCATTCTCTATGCGTTCACAGCGATCTTCATCCTCATGAACGTTTTTCAGACCTGGCAGTTTAATGAAGGAATCATTTTGCACTCCGGGATGACTGCAGACAATTATGGACAAGTTTTTGGCCGTACCACTTTAACGGAAATTGAAAAACAACAAATGACTGGAATAGAACAAGACACAACCTTTGTATTAACAGACCAAACCAGGTTCAGGAAAGTAGATTTTGCTTTTTATGATTTTGAAGATCCGAATGTTCCCTATAAAGACAAGCTCGAACGCGATCATGTGAAGTCCGGGAAAATGGCGTTAACGATGGATAGTACAATGAGGTTTTCCCCGGCTGTGTCTATCCGGTACGATGACTTTTTGAAAAAACCAAAAGTAGGGATGAGAATCACTGCATCAGTTTTTGCAACAAATTCTGTGGCACTATCCGGAGGGTTTCTTGTGATCTCTTCGATGCACGAAAGAACTAATTACCGGTATAAAAAATTGAATCTTGGTGATCTGAAGCTAAAACCCGGCGTTTGGAATACAGTTTCACTCGATTATTTGATCCCTACAGACCCCCCCCCGGGAGACCAACTGGTTTCCTATATCTGGTATACCGGGAATTCTATGATTTATATTGATGATCTTAAGTACGAAGCATTTGAACCTAAAAAATAACGTGATCAGGAACCTGTTTTCAAAAGGGAAGTTTGATTGGATCATCTTTGTTTCCCTGTTCCTTCTTGGGCTTTACCTTGCATATGACATCAACTTTTCTCACCGCCAGAATCATCAGCCTGAGATCTTTTCCGACAAAGCTGATTATTACGTTTACCTTCCTGCCACCTTCATTTATAGTTGGGACATACATAAGTTCCCGGCAGGCATAGAAAAAAAATGCGAGGGATTTCACTTTGATTACAAACACAATAAATTACAAGATAAAACGACATGCGGAATTGCCATCTTATGGGCCCCGTTTTTCCTGATCACGCATCTCATTGCCGTTCACTGGAACCTTCAACCCGACGGTTTTTCTGATTTTTATCAAAAGATGACCATCCTTCCGGGTGTATTTTACCTCGTTCTCGGACTCTTCTTTCTCATGAAATTCCTGCGAAACTATTTTTCAAGGGGAGTTTCTTATATCACGGTGTTCCTCATTTTTGCAGGAACCAACCTTTATTATTTTGGGATTGACGACGGATTAATGTCACATGTCAATTCCTTCTTTCTCTTCGCCTTGTTTTTATTTTTTCTGAAGAAATTTCTTGACCAGGGAAAAAAATCATTTGCCTTGTTTGTGGGGATCTGCTTTGTATTATCCCTTGCCATTCTGATCCGCCCGACCAACATTCTTCTCTTCACCTGGATGATTTTCCTGGATATTACCTCTTTAAAAGCCCTGTGGAAGCGCATCCTTTTATTCTTAAAACCTGCCTACATTCTTGCTTTCATCATTACTGCAAGCCTGGTTTTCCTGCCGCAATTCATCTATTGGAAATACCTTACAGGACATTTTCTGTATTACTCATATCCCGGAGAAGGTTTTGCGAACTGGAAAAACCCGATGATGATCGCAGTCTGGTTTTCCCCATTGAACGGATTCTTTCTTTATACACCCCTTGCCCTTTTATTTATTGCAGGCATTGTCATCATGATCGTGAAAAAGATTCCAAACGGAATCTTTATCGGGTTGTTTTTCCTGCTGATCACCTACATTTTTGCATCCTGGCATATTTGGTCCTTTGGAGGAAGCTTCGGATACCGTCCATTCGTGGAATATTATTCATTACTGGCCCTGCCGTTTGGGTATTTTCTTGCCAGCCTTAAAGCATTGAAAAATCTGTATATCCGTTCACTGCTGATCATTTTCATTATTTTTTCAGGCTATTACAACCTGCGACTTACCTATAATCAGAGATGGAATCCTTACTCCACCTGGTCCTGGGATGATTACTTCATCTACCTGGATGAAGCTGGGATCTGTCATAATAATTTGGATTCCTATACCTATAAGCAGGATTTTGAGAATTTTAGTTCAATCGAGCAACAATTCCATCAACGTCAATGTGTCCATTCCCCGGGCTTTGCCGGTTATATTAACCAGGATACTCTTATCAATGGACAATTCTCACGCAGACTGGATTGGATGTTAAATGCACAGGTAAAAAGGGTAAAAGCCAGTCTCTGGGTTAACCCGGGTAAAAAGATCAGGACGAAAGCGCTCTTCGTATGCAAGATCCAGGACTGGCAGCAGAAATGTTTTTACTATAAGGAAGTAAAGCTGGATGATTTTATTAAATCGCCAAATTCCTGGTACCAAGTCACAGCGACTTTCTACATTCCCGAATGGATCGATCAATCGAATAACATCTGCTTTTATGTCTGGAATAAATCAAGAACATCGATAACCTATATTGATGATATTAAACTGCGGTTTGAAAAACAGTAAAAAAAACAGACTTTTTAAAGAAGATTATTTTCCTGCTGATCCTTTTGTTTCTACTGAATGAAGCCCTGATCCAAAATAAACGACTTCAATTTTCAGGTCATCAATATAAAATTCTTTTTTTCCCCTGTGCCAGAAATAAACAACTACTCTGTCGGAATTTTTAATAACAGGGAATGTTGCCATAAAGGAAATTTTATTCCATTGATTAACCCGGGTGGCAGCTGAATCCAGGTGGAGGGAATGATAAAAATCACCCCTGTCTTTCAAGGTAATCACGAGGCGCGTATCGTTCTCTTTAAATGGGATCAGCGGATAAACAAAACAGGACACCCTGATGGTAATATTATCTTTCCGAGAAATAATTTTTGAAAGGTCAATCTCATAGGATGATTTGAATTCCTCATTACCGGGTACCTTGTAAGAAAATAATCCTGATCTTGCAACTTCCCGAGAAACAAAAAGGATATCATTTTTTCTAATATTTTTTTCAAAAGTTGTTCCTGTTATAAATCTTACCGTACTGATTTCACTGTTTTTTGCGGTGATAGAGTCCCGGATAGCTTTATTATCAAATTTACTTCCGGATGGATCTTTTTTAAAAATACATAGTTCACAAGGTTGTTCACCCTCTGTATTCAAATAAGGTATTGGCTGAAAAATGTTAATAAGTTTATATACCCCTGTTTTATTGATAAGATCAAGCGGAACATCGGATTCATGAGTTCCAAAATAAGAGTCCCAAATGAGAACAGTATTCTCCGGGTAACCCCTCAACCATTCTGATGAAAATACATGGGTATATTTTTCATTATATGGGTCCAGATCAAGGTAAAAAGGTACATCCAGGTCTGTGTATAAGATCTTCTGTTTGATAAGAGGTGTTTGTTTGACCCAATTGGCTGCGTTCTTCAGGTTCTGATCTCTTGGCGATATTAGTACTGGGTAATGGTTGATTGAAAAGTTAGAAATAATCAAGAAGATAATAACAAGAAAGAGAAAGACATTCCGGAAGCTCTCTTTTTTAAATATAGTTTTTTCAAGATGGTCGAACGCCTTTACACTGACAATGGCTGCCAAAGGCAAAACACCGGTTATAACCCTTATAATACCCATCGACCCAAACAATGCCTTCCAGTAAAGTACTGAATGAACGGCAAAAAATAATAAAACCGGTAACTCCAGCATCCAAATCTCAAGGAAAATCTGCAATCGATGTTTTTTTTCTGCCGAAAAAAATAAATATCCGGATATCCCGATCCCTGCCAGGAAAAGTATCAGCAATGGGATTCCAAAAATATCAGGCGATGATGTGACAAAATGAAGCAAAGGGCCTTTTTCTGTATAGATGGGATGGTGAAGGGGATAAGGTGAATGCATGATGATCCAGAAAAAATCATGATGAACAAAGAAATACCCCACGATACTGAACAATAAAAACCCGGTGGCTAAAAATGGAACCGCATAATACTTTCTTTTCATCAATAAGGCAATAAAAAGAAATGGAAGCAGAACAATTCCCTCTGAACGTGAAAAAGGAAGAAATGAAATAATAATAGCTGAAGCAAGGTATTTTTCATCAAAAAAGAAATACACTGAGAGAATAAGAATGAACCCGAACTGAATTTCAGTCAGGCCAGTCAGGGTCATCAGAAAATACATAGGGGTAAAGATCACAAATAAAATGGCGAGCCACGACTGCCTAATTCCAATCTTTCTGGCAGTCAGGAATGCGAGGAAAGCCGACAGACAGCCCAGTAGCACATTAAACAATTTTAACCCCCCGAACCCGAACTGGCTGAATGGAGAACTCATGATCGTAAAAACCGGCCTTCCCCATGTGTCCAGAAAAAGATAGGGGTATCTGAAGGAATAGCGGGAGATAAAATAATGGTTTATGTTGTCCGCTCCTCCATAAAATCCTTCAGAAAGGAATGCCAATACAAGGAGTATGATGAAAACCATTATTAACAGGAACCAGTGCAGGTTTTTGCTTGATTTGTAATTCATTTTTGCATTAAATAATGGTCTGGGGCAATAAAATATGGAGAAATATTATTTTCATTTAATTTAAAATGCAGTTCAGGTTCATTTTCCTCTTCCTGCATTCATATCCGGCACTCACGCCTCCATGGCGGTGATGGCTTTCTGAGGAATATTGGCGAGGTCATAATGGAGAAAAGCCAGCAACGACTGGAACCCTAAAATGATGGGCAACCCGGCAAGAAAAACGGTTCCGGCTGTGGCAGGATGAAGTGTTTCTACGCTGGAGATCCAGTGAATCCCGCCAAAAATAAATCCAAATCCCAGGAAAATGAATGCCATCAGCAGTTCGAGCGTTCCGATGTTGAAATCCCTGAGAAAATAATTGTAAAAAATCCGCTTGGTCAGCCGGTTCATGTATTTGAATGGAAAACGGAACAACACCCCGGAAATCCTGAGATTGCTTTTTTCTGTTCCGTATTCTGCATGCATCGGAAGATCCTGAACGACTGCCCGGATGGTGTTGAGCCTGAATAGCATGTCACTCTCAAAAAAGAAACGGCAATCGATCTTCTCAAGCGGAAGGTGTTTGAGCGCTATGGCGCTGATAGCAGTGAACCCGTTTGCCGGATCCATTATATTCCAGTACCCGCTTACCAGTTTGCTGATAAAAGATACCATTGAATTACCGAATCGACGCATGGCTGGCATTTTTCTCAGGTAGCCAAGGTCATAAAACCGGTTTCCCTTCACATAGTC
>PLMO01000012.1 GCA_003142515.1 Bacteroidales bacterium | reverse complement strand
CAGTCCTTCACCCTGAAATTTGTCTGAATCCATTACCATTGGGCTGAAAATTAGGTGTGCAAAGGTAAGAAAATAATTTATAATGAATATAACTGAAAGCCGTCGTTTTTATTATTAAGACGGAAAGAAAGATATGAAGAAATCATGAAGATTGAACAATAGTAATAATTATTTAAAGGAAGGATGTAATCCCGCTTCCTTCCGTATAATTCGTTCAAATGTCGATGGATTTTCGTGAAGACAAAATCTTTTTCCGGAATTCACGGTAGGCTTCATTCTCCCAGGTTTTTTTGAAAGCCAGCTCTTTCACGTTCCCCTGAATTTACGAATGAAAGGCACAGAGTTACAAAGTCACAGAGTGTTTTTCAACTAAGCATTTAAGGAACTAAGCAAGGCATTCTGCAAACCAGTTCGCCAACTCGCCAGCTCATCAGCTCGTCAACTCCTTAGTTTTCTCTTCCGCCTTGATTTCCTTCTTTTTTTTCTTCCGCCTGCTTAGCAAGTTCTTCCCCAGGGCAAATACATTTGAAAGAATTGAAGATGTACTGATAAGCTCAGTGGTTACTGTTGAAAAGATATTCCTCAATGAAAATGCAAAAAGGATATGGTGGTAAGTGGCTTTGATCTTATCTTCCGTCTTCACCAGTTCCAGTTTCAACCGTGCCTGTTCCAACTGCAGTTCATGCATCGAATGGATCTTGCGGATCGTACTCCGTTGAATTTTATTTGTCTTCATCTTCTTCCTCCAATAAAATATTTGAGATCTGCGACACCAATGGATCAATAAATATCCTGTTGCGCATTAAAAATACGATGACGCCGACCAGGAGATAAAAACTTGCGACAATGAGCGCTCCGACATATAAAGGCCCTGCATGATCGCGAAACCAGAAAATAAATGCTATGCTGATGAACATGCTGATAAAGAGGAAAACAAGGAACAGGATCACCGAGATGAGCAATGCCGATATGATCAACGATATCTTTTCAGTCAGGGTGAGCTTCAGGAGGTCGGTCTTCAATCGGATGTACGCCTTGACGTTTTCGGAGATCTCGCTGAAATTATCTTTTAATGTTTGGGATTCCATGATTAGTAATGTTACGAATTGTTAATACTACAGGTTATTTTCACGTAACGCGTGACGTGTGACGCGTTACGCGTTATGTTTTTCTGGCTTCACAGGTTCACCCGCGGTTTGCACATTGTCTTCTTCCTCTTCTTCCTCCTCTTCACCTGAAAATACAGACTTTAGCGCTTCCATCTTATTTGTAACATCATCTTCGAAGGTCTCAGCCAGGCTCATGAGCCTCTTCTTCAATCTTTTCCGGGTTTTCGACCCTTTGGCGGGTGCGAACAACAATCCGATCGCTACGCCCGCAGCCAGCCAGAAGATGCCGGCCAACAGGACCTTTTTGCTTGATTTTGCCATACCGTTTCTAATTACGAATTACGAAATATGAATTAGGAATTATGAATTGAGTTATAAAGTTTGTAAAGTTTGTAAAGTTTGTAAAGTTCATAAAGTTCAAACACTATCATCTTATTTATTTCGCTATTTCGCCATTTCGCTATTTCGCTATTTTATTAACTAGTCCGCTTGTCCGCTCGTCCGCTTTCTTAAAGATCCGGAACTGGCTGAAAAATTCTTCTCCGACGATTCGTAAAAAAGCATACGAAGGCACGGCAATGATCATAGCAGGAATGCCACCGATGCTGCCTGCGGAAATGATGACGAGAAAGATCTCTACCGGGTGAACTTTCAGGCTTCTCCCCTGGATCAGGGGCCCATATACTATGTTATCAATAAGGATAACCACAATCATTGCGAGGAAGACCTTTAACATCGTGGATCCGATGGCTCCATACAAACCCTCGCTTACCACTCCCGTTATACCCAGGGTGATGCCCGTCCCGACTGCTATGAGCGGCCCCACATAGGGTATGATGTTGACGATCCCGGCGAAGAATGCAATAACCAGCGCACCTTTCACGCCCACGATGCTCAGCGCAATGGCATAGGATGCAATCATAACGAGAACATTGATGACCAGGCCGATAAAATAACGCGATAATACCGCTTTGCTTCTCATCATAATATGTTTGACCTGTTCTTCATATTTCTGGGGCGTCAGCATAAGGATGAAACGGGGAAGCATCCTCACATCGAGAAGGAAACAAAAAGAAAGGAAAAGGATGGTGAATATATAGAAAAGAAGGCTGCCCGCAAAGGAAATGACTCCGGTAAGGATGTTCGAAAAGATGCTGATATCAAAGAATTGGTTGATGTTGTCTTTGAGCAGGGATTCGAGGGTCCCGCCTTTGGTGATGACCCCATACTGGAGGAGGATATCCTGTAGCCACAGAACCTGCGGCCGGTAATAATCCACGAGTTTTGGTCCATTGATGGAGGCTATCATCCTGGTTTCTTTTACAACTAAGGGAATGAAAAAGCTCAAAAGACCGAATACCACTACCAGGATAATGATCAGGGTAAGAAAAACACTAAGTACATGGGGGACTTTTATTTTTTTATAATGGATCTTGTTAAACAACTCAACCAGCGGATAACCGATGATGGAAATGATTCCTGCAATGATGATACAAATGAGGATCTGCGAAAAATACCAGGCAAGGAAACCAATAGCACAAATGATAAGGATGATGAAAAAAAGCTTGTTTTTCTGGTACAAAGTGCTCATACTTCAAATGTTGTTAGTAGTTATCGGTGTGGATAAATTCCGTATTGCTTCGGGCAATTTTCATCCCGGATATACA
>PLMO01000065.1 GCA_003142515.1 Bacteroidales bacterium | reverse complement strand
TTAACTGCGAAACTTGAGTTAAAATGCTTTAACCTATGCTGAAAAACCGGAAGATAATAGTCGTATTCCCTGCCTACAATGCGGAAAAAACCCTGGGAAACACATACAATGAAATCCCTTTCGATATTGTTGATGAAGTCTTGCTTGTGGATGATGCCAGCCAGGACAATACCATTGGTGTTGCAAAGGAACTCGGGATCCGGCATATTATCAGCCACCCGAAGAATATAGGGTACGGTGGAAATCAGAAATCCTGCTATAAGACTGCACTGGAATTGGGTGCTGACATTGTGATCATGGTCCACCCGGATTACCAGTACACGCCAAAGCTCATTCCTTCCATGGCATACCTTATTGCCAACGAGGTGTACGAAGTCGTTTTGGGGTCCAGGATCCTGGGGAAAGGTGCCCTCAAAGGCGGGATGCCGCTTTATAAATACATCTCCAACCGTTTCCTGACGCTCTTCCAGAATTTCATGATCGGCGCCAAACTTTCCGAGTACCATACAGGTTACCGGGCATTTTCCAGGAAGGTACTGGAAAGCATNNTGTCCCACAAAATACTTTAGAGAGGCTTCTTCCATTAATCTGAAAAAAAGTATTAAATACGGCATGGGAGTCATTCAAACATCATTCCGTCATGCCTTTCAGAAGATCGGGCTTGCTAAATTCGAGATCTACAAAAAAAGACAAACCTGAGAGACAGATCAACAATTTCTATAAATATTCCATCCCCAGTTGGCCAATAGAAAGACCAACGCGGACCAGGCTACCCACTTTTTTCTTAAAAAGGATTCCGTCCAAAAATAGAATCGATAAAAACTTTCCTTTTTCCTGAAAAGATCGAGCATTATCCAGGTCGGGAAAATCACTAACATCAATGTAACCGGAAATCCCAGGATGTTTTCATCCAGTGCCTGCCGGAAATTACCTTTCGCGATCGAGAGGACTGCATGCGTTGTACCGCAGGAAGGACAAGGTATTCCGGTAACCTGCCTGAACAAACAAACATTCAGGGTGGGTTTATTCGTCTTCAATAAATAATGATTCAGGATAATCCAGGAGTACCCTGCCAGTGCAAAAGCCAGGATGAGCAGGTAAAGTTTCTTTTTGGGCATTTTTACATTAACAACTGCTGCAGTTTTTCAAAGTTGATTTCCCTTGTCCGACCCATGATCATAAACCAATCGATAATCGTCCAGATTCCAAGTCCACCACAAGTCAGTAGTTTCGCAACACCCAACCCGGTATCCCCGATCAGGAAACGGTCGATGCCAAAGTGTCCGCCAAGCAAAGAAACCACGAGTGAAATGGTCGGATCCTTGAAGCCTATAGTCTGCAACATCATATACTTGGATTCGTCGAGCAGCAGCAGGCGCTCACGAATGAAAGGGATCTGGTGGGGTTCAAAGAACTTATTGTTCATCATTATAAACATGTCGACTTTTTGTGCTTCCATAATAAACGATTTTGGTTGTGTTGTCTTACTCCTGTGGTTTTTCGGTTGAACCCCGTTTTTGTACTGGTATCCGGACTCCAGTGGTTTTTATTACGATTGTTGTTTTAAATTCATGAAACAGTGACAAGGATATCGGACAAATATATTAAATAAAACTTAAATTTGTAAGAAAATCAGCAATTATGAAGCTCCTCATAATCAATGGCCCGAATCTGAACCTGGTGGGAAAAAGGGAACAGGATATTTATGGATCCCAGGCTTTTACGACCTATTTGAAAAAACTTCGAAAAAACTATCCGGATATCCACATCGATTATGTTCAGACAAATATTGAAGGTGAGATCATCGATGCCCTGCAAAAAGCCGGTTTACTTTATGATGGGATCATTCTGAATGCCGGAGGTTATACGCACACATCGGTTTCCATTGCGGATGCAGTTAAGGCGATAACCACCCGTGTGATTGAAGTCCATATCTCCAATATCTTTGCAAGGGAATCCTTCCGGCATACTTCACTGATCGCCCAGGTTGTAAATGGAAGTATTATTGGTTTTGGGATGGAATCGTACCGTCTGGCGGTGGAAAGTTTCAGGATAATGCTTTGATGGATCTGTGCAGAGAATCAACCAAAAAATTTCTTCGGATCCAGGTCAGTGAATTTCTTCTTCTTGCGTAAATAATATTCAAAAACGATATTTTTCCGATACACTTTATGGAGGGGTGCATGCTTGAGCAGTTTCCGCTTTGCCTTGGTTTTACTGAGGGTTGAATAAAAACTGATATGTGCCTTATAGATAGCCCAGAAATCTTTAAATCCTGCAGTAAAAAGAAATTTCAGGGCAGCAACGCCATCGAGAATAAACCTTTTTGCAAATACTTCAATGACTAAGTTGTCCGGAAGATTTTTATACAGGAGGTAAAAGTTATTCCGGAAGTTGAAATAGGTCTTTCGCCATGAAATTTTCGGTAAGGTCCCGCCTCCGATATGATAAACTACCGACCGGGGACAATACATAATCTTGTATCCGAGATTTTTCAACCTCCAGCAGAGGTCGATTTCCTCCATGTGGGCAAAGAAATCCTCATCCAGTCCGCCAGTCTGATGAAATAAATCTGCTCTCACGAACATACAAGCCCCCGTAGCCCAAAAGATCTCAATGGCATCATCATATTGTCCGAGGTCTTCTTCAAGGGACTGGAACAACCGACCGCGGCAGAAAGGGTATCCGTATTTATCGATGAATCCTCCGGCAGCCCCGGCATATTCAAATTTCGATCGGTCAATATAGGAACGGATTTTCGGCTGGCAGGCGGCTATGGAGGGATCTTTTTCCATCATATCGATGACCGGCCGGATCCAATCCGGAGTAACTTCAATATCCGAATTGAGCAGAATATAATAATCAGCTTCAATTTGCTTTAAAGCAAGGTTGTAGCCTCGCGCAAAACCTTCATTGGCATTGTTACGTATGATCCTGACGGAAGGGTAATTCGTTTCAAGGAAAGAAATGGAATTGTCTTTGGATGCATTATCCGCAACGATGATCTCTGCTTCTCCGCTGCTATACTGAATCAATGGAGGAAGAAATTGTTCCAGGTACTTTCTTCCGTTCCAATTCAGTATGACTACAGCAGTTCGCACGATCAATCAGGTATGAATTAATAATTACAAATCAGGAGGTGATTCTACAGGGGTAAAAATACTAAAAAATTGAATTGTAATAATAAAATTTCACGGCCGGTAAAAAGGAGCCGGTTCACTATTGATTTGCAATCCTTCCTGTTTGAATTAATTCGGTAAATCCCAGTAATCGCTGGAAAGGCCGCCCCAAGTATTGATTGATTGGGTATCCTGGAGGTCTATTGGTGCATAGGTTCTTCCGGATAGTACGATTCGCCAGGAGGGGTTGTTGGTTTCACCAATGGCATCAGAATGGAGCAGGAAGAAATCACTGGTCACCATATCCGGTGCATAGAAAACGAATTTCTTGTTCCGTTGCGTTTCTTTCAGCGTATAGTATTGCCAGATCTCATAAGGATATGTATTCGGCTCGCTGTATTGCTGGCTCCGGGTATTGGGTGGTCCATATTCCAGGTATACCCTGCCGCGGTCAGTCTGGTATCCTTTTTTGATGCGGGTCCCGAAATTGTACTGCACTTTTTTCACCTGTTCCTTGTATAGCAGCCAGGCGTGTTCCGGGTTTGCCTTTTCCCTCCTTTGCCAGAATCCGTAAAAGTAATCCTGGAGTTTTAGTAAATCGGCCGATTTAAGGGCATTCTTAACATATGCACGTTCCAGTCCGCTCGAAACAGGGAAAGTAGAACTGATATATTCTTTCAGGGAATCGATATTGGTTATTTTTTCTGCAAAAGTATGGGTACTGGGGGAAGTAAACATCTCGTCATAGGAGAGTTGTGCATTCGGGTTGCTGCGCTGAATAAATAATTTTTGCGATGCAACCACTTCGTTTTTCTGATCTCTTGCCTCTACAATGAGGTTGTAATTTCCGCTTGCCAGGTTTTCAATATTGAATTCGGCCAGAACGACATTCACCGGTTTGGCTGTTTCTGTTTTTACTCGTGCAAAATCATTGAACTTCATCTGGTTCTCATAGCTCTCGAGGAAATAACTTAAAATGAACTTCTGTCCGGGCACCAAAATCTTATCCATATTGTATAACTCACAGTAGAATATCATCCGGTTATCTTTGGGCGGATAATAACTGTAAACATAAGGAACAATGTCAAAGCCGCTTTTTGTAATGGCTTTCAGGGTTTCGCTTTTCGAATAGGATTCTACCAGTTGAATGCCGGAAAAGGAGGGTTTCGCTTCGGGAAAATTCACTGTCACGGGCTGGGTAAAAGGATTGGATTTTCCGGGATTGTTCTTGTCGGCCAGCTGCAGCTCGAAATCATATGTTCCATTGGGAACCAGGAACCTTTGCTCATCCAGGAATTCATAGGTGTTCTTTGTCGTATCATCGATCTCCGGGCTGTTCAGTTCATATTTCTTGAAGGCTTTTATGACGGCATTCTGTTTGAAGGTCATCAGGACATTCACGGTAGCCTGGAATTTCCCGTTTTCTTTCTTCATATATTTCACACTGTTGCCGGCGACGGTAAGATAAGTCTCAATGTACGGGCCTTCCGGGGAATTAAAGGTGGAATAGGTCAGGAATGCCCATACGTTCTTTGCTTCCGAAAAGAAAGGTAAAAAAAGAATTGCCGAAAGGAGGATGATCTTTCTCATAAAATGAGGTTTTAATACAAATGAAATAACAACAATATTATATGTACAAAAGTAAGGCTTTCTTGGGGGGAATGCAATTTTATTCGGTGAATAATGCGTTACGGAAGATGAGTTATTTCATTCTTAATTCCATATGCCTGTAACAATGAACCAGATGGTCATTTACCATACCTGCGGCCTGCATATAAGAATAGCAAATTGTGGATCCCGCAAATTTGAATCCGCGTTTGATCAGGTCTTTGCTCATGGCATCCGATTCCCTGGAAGTAGCCGGGAGTTCACTAAGTTTTTTCCATTTATTGTGCCGTGTCTTTCCACCGGTGAATTGCCAGATATAGGCATCAAATGAACCAAATTCCTTTTGAATTTCGAGGAAACAACCTGCATTCCGGATAGTAGCATGGATCTTTGCCTTATTCCGGATAATCCCGGCATCCTGTAACAATGCTCCGGTCTTACCGGGGCCGTATTCAGCGATCTTCTGGAAATCAAACTGATCAAATGCCTTTTTGAAATTATTTCTTTTGTGAAGAACAGTTTTCCAGCTTAACCCTGCCTGGAAGCAGTCAAGCAGGATGAATTCAAAATGTTTCCTGTCATCGTGAATGGGTACTCCCCATTCCTGGTCGTGGTATTCAATCATGAGCTGATCGCCCGACGGCCATTCGCAAGTGGTTGGATTCCCAGGTTTCTGTTTCATCAGATAAAGGTAGAAATAATTGATAATTGATAATCATAAGGTATTAGGCATAAGGTATTAGGCATTGGTAAAAAGAGAATCACTGATATCCAAAACCCAAAACCGAAGATCTGATGCCCAATCCCCAATACCCAATGCCCAATGCCCAATTGCTTTTGCAATTCTCAAAAAAATTGTACTTTTGCCGGCGGAGAGATGGCAGAGCGGTCGATTGCGGCGGTCTTGAAAACCGTTGACCTGCAAGGGTCCGGGGGTTCGAATCCCTCTCTCTCCGCAGAGAAGGTAGATAATGAATAATGAGTAATTCTATAATTATTTAATTCTGTAATTACTCATTACTCATTTCTCGCCATTATTAATTATCAATTTCCCTCTTTCCTCTAAACAATTCAAGATCTGAATTTAGATGTCGTTGATCGAATGTTCGAGTACTAAAACCCTGGAACCTCCCATGTCTTTCGGGTATCAAACAATCGTACGTTTTTTACAGTATAATCTCCATTCGAATGAGTTTTGTTTTTGCAATTTATTTACTTTATCGTACCTTTCGGAATTATATTTAACAGATATTTCCTGTGAAACAATTATGTACACTATTATTCATCCTCTTCATTGGGTACATTTGCAATGCGCAAACAAAAAAAACCTGTGTACCCTGCCTTCCCCAAGGTGCTGATTTTATCAGACAATCCCAGGTTGACAGTTTCCCAATTAACTACCCCAACTGCACACAGATTGGAGGGTATTTGTCTATTAGGGGGAATATAACAAATTTATCTGAACTGGGTGGATTGACTTCCATTGGGGGTGCAGTTTATGTTGAATATGCTGGAAACCTTAATAACCTAAATGGATTAAATAATATTACAACCATTGGGGGAATTCTTTATATTACAGGTAACAACTCGTTGACAAGCCTTAACGGGCTGAACAATCTTACTTCTGTTGGTAGTTACGTTGAAATTAGTTGGAATCAAGCATTAACAAGTTTATCGGGGCTGGAAAGTTTGACCTCTATAGGTGGATACCTTTCCATTAATGACAACCATCTTCTAACCAGCTTGTCACCACTTGGCAACTTGACTTCAATAAACGGAGGTCTTGGCATCTTTGATGACAATCAGCTTACCAATTTAACAGGACTTGAAGGTTTGACTTCTATTTCGGATGTCCTCGCTATCGGTGGTAATCCAACTTTGACCAGCTTGACTGGATTGAACAATTTAACATCAATTGGTGGGGGTATTGAGTTAACTACGAATTATAACCTTACAGATGTTACTGGGATGAATAATGTTACCTCGGTCGGGGGAGATATTAGAATTGTTGCAAATAAATCTATGACTAATTTGATTGGGTTTAACAATATAAATGCTGGGTCAATCTGTAATTTAACAATAACTGATAACGATATGTTATCAAATTGCGCTGTAAAAAGTATTTGTGATTATCTGGCAAACCCAAATGGAACGGTTACAATACAATATAATTTCACTGGTTGCACGTCTCAGTATGAGGTTGAAGATGCTTGTGCGGCGTTATTAGTAGAACCAATTATTACCGAATCCTTATTGACCATCTATCCCAATCCCACGTCAAACAAAATTATTATCGAAACTAACACCACTGGTGACCTTTCCGTTCTGAACATCGGCGGAAAGCAACTCCTGCAACAAAAAATCACCGAACCTAAAACACAACTTGACATCAGCACGCTGCCCAGCGGGGTTTATGTTGTGCGGCTTACCAATGACAAAACAGCACAGGTGGGAAAGTTCGTAAAGCAGTAAAACGGAGTAAGGAACAGAGTAAGGAAAATAGTCAAAAAACGAGGGTGGGGTAAGGAAACTATAAAACAGAAGTCGTCACAACCAACTGTTTTATAATGCAATACATTAAAATAAAAAATCATCCCTTCTTCTCATAACCCAACGATCGAAAGTTCTATTTTCACCCTGCCACTAATGCAGATTCTTCCCTCAATAGATTTTAGGAGTTATCTGTTTTTATTGATGTTTGCCCAAGTGACAAAAGGGTTCAGGAGCGGGCCCCCTCTCTCCGCCAGAAAGATTGATAATGAATAATGAGTAATTCTATAACTAGTGTCTGTCTTTAAACTCAAA
>PLMO01000108.1:12223-16520 GCA_003142515.1 Bacteroidales bacterium | reverse complement strand
TCCGACTTTTCGGAGTGGACTCATGCTTCTTATTATATTTTTTTTCTTCCTTGTCTCCGCAAAATTTATTATAGTCACTAAACCTTTTTTTACTAACATTATAGTACAGACACATTGTTGTGGTATAGTGAAATATGTATTCCCCGAAATATTGATTATAAAAAAGTCGAACGGCTATAAAGAGATACCTTTTGCTTTTATTAATAGCATAAAGAGTCGCTGGATTTATGAACAATATGCTTTCGGCCAAATAAACATCGTATTCTTTCCCTGGTGGATACAACGGGAATCCAAATTTTCCAATTCCCTGCCCCGTGATAAAATTATTAACATCAAAAGCAGTGTCAATATGCAAATAATAAATACCATTCAAATCAAAGGCTGGCGTTTTCCCATAATTTTTAACCCTAATCGTTGGGTTATAGGCTCCGAGTTTAGGAGTATCTGCTTCTGGAACCTCCAAATTACAAATATATGGTCTCAAATCAGACTTGGATATTCCAATTCCATTTTCCATTGTTTGTTTTGCGACAGAATAGGATTGGTCGGAACCTTTTTGGGATTGAATAACAGCATCCCTCGAAATATCATTCCCAATTTTAGTATAGGTAAGTGCTTTTCTTGTAAGGTAATTAGCAGACTCGGTCTTTTTAAGAGCCTCCCTTGTCAGCCCGCTTTGGGTTTTACTTGTGCTCATGTAAACGATAAGGGTAGCGAAAGTAATACCCGCGAGTGCTATCTGGCTTATAGCAACCGCTTTAGTCCATCTACTCTCTTTTGGCTTTATTCGGTATTCAATATTATAGTCGGGAGTTTTGTAATATGGTCTATCCTCCTTCTTATTTTTTACCCATTTAAGAAGTTTGTTTATAGGATTATCTTGTTTCATTTTGCGACTATATGTTTTTTCTTTTGGTATGTAAGCCTGTTTTATTGGATTGATAAAATAATAATACCAATGTTATGAAACCAGGGTTCAATTATTTAAGGTGGATTTTAATTTGCATTATTATAACTTCCATAGGAACGAAAAATTCCTGTCCCGGGATCATATTTAAAACAATATCTCGTGAATCTTTTATCTCCGAAAATATCAATGTATTTAATAATACCCAAACAATAAAAAGCCTTCTTGCCGGTTTTAATATTCACAGAATCAATAATACTTACAGCCCCTCTTTGGGTAGAGAGGGCTTCATAAGAATATTCACTCCCGGCATTCATGTTAATCGAATCACCGACATTTTTTGTTTGATTAATTATTTCAAAATCAGACATGTTTATTTCAGAGACACCCAGTTTTATTGCGT
This sequence comes from Bacteroidales bacterium, assembly GCA_003142515.1. Classification (GTDB taxonomy): domain Bacteria; phylum Bacteroidota; class Bacteroidia; order Bacteroidales; family FEN-979; genus FEN-979. Next base: position 15,210 of record PLMO01000108.1, on the reverse strand, counting down.
TCGTAATCCACACCTTAAATGCTGGGGTTTTACCCATATTCTCCATGAGAACCTTTGTGAGAATGCTTTTATTTATCCTAAAAGTCGAAAAAGTAATTTCGGTAACTGCAATATATGCCCTTGTTTGAATTTTTGTAATCTTGGCATTGAAAGCATTGGTTCTTTTAGCATTATCCAAATTCAAAGAATCCGATCTTTTCGTCCAGTTGAAAGAACGTTCATTATAAGACCGATTAACAGAATCAGAATATTTTGTATAAGCAAAAGATTTACTATCCCTAACTCCATTAATAGAGTCAGCATATTTGGTGTAGGAAAAAGAAGAATCACTTTTTTCAACAGCCCGTCTCGTCAAAGTTCCTTGCCAATAACCAAATCCAATAAAGAAAAGGAGCATAAAAATATTGATAATCATAAGCCCAAGTTGTATCCTCCTATTTGTAAAAAATATTCTGTGTTTCATATTATTATTTACTTTTTGTTGTTTTTCATCCTCCTTGTTGTTGGAAGTTTTGGCCTTGTCTTCTCCGTTATTGATCCTGTTCTTTGGTGGAATAAGACCATCAGGATTATCCTTTTTGTTTTTTCCATCATTTGTATTATCGGGGGTTTTTATATTGTCATTCATTGTATGTTAACTTTTGATCCAACTATACAATAATACGAATAAATAATTAGAAATGAAACGGATTAACAAAGCTGTATGAGGAGGTATTGGAGAGGCTTGTCAAAACAGACCCGAAAGAGGTCAAAAAGAAGATGGAAAAACAGCCACCATCAAGCGATTTATAGTGGCGTGGGATTTTTCGCAACATTTTTATATAAAATAGTCATGTAGATACTTGACTTGTTATTTTTTTTACCAGTATTTTTGCAATCAACATGGCCACCCCGCTTCCCATAGATCAGCGCGCTTAGGGTGGTCTTTTTATTTTATGCACCCTATGGTTCCTTTTAACAAGCCTTTCATTTCATACACAGATCAAATTAATCAACTGAAATACAGGGGATTAATAATTGATAACGATAATAAAGCAGAACACATACTACAAAACATAGGCTACTTTCGTTTAAGTGGTTATTGGTATCCATTTCTTGAAACCCCCAAAAATCAGCATAAGTTTAAACGAGGATCTAATTTTGATACGGCATTCAAATTATATTGTTTTGACAACGAACTTAGGAAAATTGTTTTTTCAGAGATAATTAAAATTGAGATTGCTGTTAGAACAAAAATGGTGCACACACTTGCCGAAAAGTATAATCCATTTTGGCATATGAACTATGCTCTATTTAATAAAGCGGCTATTCATGATGAAATAATTGATTATTTTAAAGAAATATACAATAAAAGTGACGAACAATTTATCAAGTCTTTTAAGAAGAACTATACTGATCCTATTCCCCCATCCTGGATGATGTTAGAAATTTCATCCTTTGGAAAACTATCAAGAATGTATAGTAACCTAAAGTCCATTCCCGAAAAACGACATATTGCAAATTATTTTGGCCTCGATGAAAACGTTTTTGCATCATGGTTACATGCCCTTGTGTACACGCGGAATATTTGTGCTCACAACACAAGATTGTGGAATAGAATTATGGGTATCTCGCCACAAATACCACAAAGCACACATCATTCTTGGATAAAAACAACCGATGCGTTTAATACAATTCTAAAGAAGAACATTTCAATTAACAATCGTGTTTATTTTATTTTATCAATAATAAGATACCTTCTCTTAACAATCAATCCACAAAGCACATTTAACACCACAATACAGGATATATTGAAAAAATATCCAATGGTTGATAAAAGAGCCATGGGATTTCCAGACACGTGGCAAGAAGAGGAACTGTGGGAAATTTGATTACAAGACAAATAGTTGCTTTCCTTTGGGTTTGTTTAGTATGTAGTCATCTAATATTTCATCTTTTTAAGAAAGAGCCAATCAGAATTCAGCAACTACCGGTTCGTAAAGACATATTGAAGCATATTTGCTCCCATCTGCAAGGCTTTTAACCGGGTTGGCTCGGAATCATGATGAACATCCTGATCCTCCCATCCGTCGCCAAGATCACACTGGTAGGTATAGTAGATAATGAGTCTTCCTTCCCAGAACAATCCGAATCCCTGGGCCGGTAAACCGTCATGTTCATGGATCTTCGGCAGGCCATTCGGGAAATCAAAAGGTTTATGATAAAAAGGAAAACTGATGGGAAGCTCGACAAGGTCAAGTTCCGGGAAGAGTTTTTTCAGTTGCGGACGGATGAATTTATCCATACCGTAATTATCGTCGATATGCAGGAATCCTCCTCCGATAAGATAATCCCTGAGATTTTTTTGCTCCTGTGCTGAGAAGATCACATTTCCGTGGCCGGTCATGTGTACAAACGGATAGTTGAAGATCTCAGGACTTCCCACATCTACGGTAGCCACATCACCACTGATGTTGGTTCCCAGGTTTTTATTGGCAAAATTCACAAGATTCGGCAGGGATGTAGGATTGGCATACCAATCGCCCCCTCCGTTGTACTTCAGTAATGCGATCTGGTAGGATGAAGGAGGGGAGAAAGAAGAAAGCAGGAAGAAAATACCGATAAAAAAGATCCATCTTTTCATAAAAAAATCAAAATTTAAATACAAATCATGAGTTCATCATCATGATCGTATGACATGCCACAATCCCGGCTGTCTCAGTTCGTAAACGACTTTTTCCCAGACTTATTGGAATGAATTCCTCTTTTTTTGCAAGTATGATCTCTCCAGGGGAAAAATCACCTTCCGGACCGATCAGGATCAGGGCATTTGATCCTTTCTGATACACTTTCTGAAGTTCATCCTCTTCGCCTGATTCACAGTAGGCGATAAATTTCTGCCCTGGATAATCCTTACTGAAAAAAATCTTTAAATCGGCAGGCTCATTCAGTTTAGGCAGGTAAGCTTTCAGCGATTGTTTCATGGCAGCGACGAGGATCTTTTGGAG
>PLMO01000108.1:10649-12205 GCA_003142515.1 Bacteroidales bacterium | reverse complement strand
GCGATGCCGATGTGCAGGTAGTTTTTTCTCTTCAGGTATTCAGCCTTAATGGAAATCACATTTACGATGCACTTTTTTGGATCGGCGTTTTGGATCATGCATTCATAGAGATTTCCATGGCCATCGGTCAGGTGGATTATTCCGCCTTCTCCCAGTCTCAGCACACGGGTGCAGTGCCATGATTCCTGTTCTCCAAGGATATTTTGCCCTTGAGTTACAACAGGGGAATAAAAAAGATACATTAACAGGAAATTGATGATGCAAATGTAATCAATTAGCGAAGTAGCGAATGAGCGAAATGAAAATAGGCGTTAGGCATTAGGCACTAGGCATTAGGGAACACTTAAAACTTAACACTTAACACTTTATAATTTTATAAACTTTATAACTTTATAAACTTTACAAACTTTATTACTCAGTCAGGTTTTGGAGTATCGTTTCCTCCGTCGAGAACATATTTCCAGTTTCCCCCGGGAAACTTTTTCCAGATGGTCACATAGTTTCCATATTCGACGGTATCTTTACCTGTAAACCGCAATTCCCATTTTCCGAAAGTATACCCCAGGTCGCCTGAAGCTTCAGCTACAATAGGAACCCAGCGAACATGGATCTGCTTATCCGGAACGGTCTCAAGGTGTTTTATAAGTTCTGATTTCCCGAATAATGGAAATTGCCCTTGCCTTAGCATAATCACTGAATCCGCGGCATAGAAAAGAAATGCTTCTTTCATGCCTTTCTCAATNNCAGGTCGAACACAAGCTGAAAGTATCAGCAGGAAGAAGAATATTTTTTTTGTCATATTAATCCAGTATTACTTTCTTTACAATGGTCGTTTGGTCGGATACAACCCGGAAGAAATAGACCCCTTTTGGGAAGCCTGAAAAATTGAGTTGTTTTTCAAGGTTTCCCGCTTTTGCTGAAAAATGATCTGTATATACGGCTTGTCCTTGCAAATTGATGACAAACAGATCGATACTGGAAGAAGGATTTAAAATAAACAGGTTTACTAAACCGGTTGTGGGATTAGGGTAAACCCTGATCTCTTCACGGTTATTTCCCTCATCAGGGACTCCGGTAGGTCCGGAGATGCTGATGTTATCGAGAAAAAGGTTGTTTCCGCGGCGATTATATGATTCGAACAGGATCTTGATATTCCGTTGTCCGGCCCAGGAAGAAATATCTAACTGGTAGCAACTCGTTCCATATGCAGAACCGCACCAATCATAATCGGATTGGGGAAAGAAGGAGGTTGACATCGGTACATGGGTTACAAAGACATTAGGTTTGCCATTGGGTCCTGCAGCAAGCAAGCGGGTCCAGGTTGTTCCGCAATCGGAGGAGATCTTCACAATTAGGGAATCTATTTTAGTAGCATTCTGCGCATAGGCATGCTGGAAACTCAACATCAGTGAGGTGTTGGAAGAAAAATTCAGGGGTGGGCTGATGAGCTGATCACGGTTCATTTGCATGTTATAGTCATGTAAATTAATCCAGGCAGCCATGTGCCCTGGATTAGTACCAGCCACGGTGATCGTATCCCAGGTTTTATCATTGTC
>PLMO01000108.1:0-10631 GCA_003142515.1 Bacteroidales bacterium | reverse complement strand
GTAGAAGGTGCAAACTCCCAGTACCATGTTGAGGGACAATAATTACTTTCATCCTGAAAGTGAACGATATCACCTTCACATAGAACTGTTTTATCGGCTGTAAACGCAATGGCCGGGGCCTGGGCGTTACCTACCATGATATAATTTGTCTTGATAAGGGAATCCGATCCGTTCCCATTCCATATTTTCATTTTCACGGAATAGGTTCCTGGGGTGTTATAAATGATCCCCGAAGGATTCTTTACATTCGATGTGGAAGGAGTACCCCCGTAAAATGTCCATTGCCAGTTAGTTGGCGTACCACCCGACAGGTCAGTGAAATCGATGCTGCATCCGGCAGTTATGTTGGTTTTGCTGGCTGTGAAATCAGCCACCGGGGCTGCGTGATACATGTCTGAGGCCCATAGTCCTCTTCCAAATGTGCATCCCCTGATCACATCACTGGAAACACTGTCGTTATCATAATAAATTTCCACTTCCGTAATCTTGGCATTGGCGGGAAGTCCTTTGTTAAAGGCAACCCAACTGGTCATGAAGGCATCTTTGTAGTAAACACCGGCATCTGTGCCGATGTAAAGTCCTTCCAGGTCATTTTTATAATATGCAATCGAATTCATATGCACGGCTGGCAGGTTTAAGCTGATATTGGTCCAGGTGAGGCCTTTATTTACAGATTTATAAACTGAATTACCCACGGTGATATAAACCGTGTTCGGATCGGTCGGGTGTGCGGCGATGCTGGTAGGTGTTGAGACTACAGGAAGCGAAGAAGTAAGATCGATCCATGAAGGATTGGTGTCCATGCAGTTGTCGGATCGGAATAAGTGGTTGTCTGAACGGGCAGCATAGAGAATATTCGTATTTGCAGGTGAATTTTCAACCACCGACATATCATTGCTGTTGCTTCCGGCCAGGTTATCCGATATTTTCAGCCAGGTTGGAGTATTTGCCTTGACATTGTTGCTTCTCCAAATATTCTTGTAGCCGATGAATATCGTGTTCGGATCCGTTCGATGAAGGATAAACGGGGTTACCCATCCTCCGCTTTCTGTGATCCCGTTCGTACCGTTCCCTGCAATGTGATCTTCGTTGGCATTATTGTATCTCCGGTAGATATCACCATAATATATTGTGTAGTAAGAGTAGGCATCATCAGAATAGTCAATGATGCATTCCATCCCGTCGCCTCCTCCCGTCTGAACCCAACCGGTCGGGGTTAACGTATATGTTCCGTTATCCTGGAACCCATTAATGACATGGTTTTTTGACAGCTGAGCCTGTCCCAGTTTATAGATCTGACCGATGGTAACCCCGGTAATCAGGTAGTTCCATGTTGTACCTCCGTTTGGGGTAGAAAATACCCCACCGTCATTACCTGCAAACAGTTGCCCGTTGACCGGCGAAAACCCAAGATAATGGCAATCTGCATGCACTGCCGGTACACTGCATCCTCCATACCAGTGCGAATTGATGGCCCAGGTTGTCCCGCCATCCGTTGATTTCCATACATCTATACCCCCAACATATATTTTGTTGGCATCGGTCGGGTCGGCAGCTAAAGCAAGGTCATACCAGCCTTGTCCGCCGGTACCGCTTCCATCGCAACTCCAGTCAAGGATGTTTGGTGAACTGGAACGAAGGCTGAAAGAAAGCCCGGAATCGGTGGAACGGTATACTCCACCGTATCCATTATCATTGGCAGCATAAAGAATATAAACATAGGCAGGGTTTGCTGCGCTGACGGCGATGGTTGAACGTTGTCCACCGTTCAGGCCGGAGGTGATAATGTTAAAAGTCATCCCATTATCGCTTGACCGGTAAAAATAGAAACCGCCGGCAGCATAAACAGTGGAATGATTCCCCGGTTTAAACTCAATGCTGCTGAAGTTTCCGGCTTGTGTCAGCGTCCAGTTATTCCCTCCATCAATGGTACGGTAGATGCCTCCGCTGGTGGCCGCAATCAGGATCGATGAATTGGTAGGATCCTGGATCATCCTGCCAACGGTTTTGTCGCCCATCCCTGTTTTTGAAGGAGCCCAGGTCAATCCACCATCAATACTTTTATAAACACCCAATCCGCTGGCATCACCGTGGTCACGATCCCCGGTTCCTATGAAGATCTTGTTGGGAGATGAATAATCTATGATGATGGCGGAAACACCCAATGTAGGTAAGGTATCCGTATGCGTAACCCATGTAAGACCGGCATCGGATGACTGCCACATTCCGCCGGAAGGTGCACCGATATAAATCTTATTCGGGTCGGTAGGATGATAAGCAACCGTATTTATCCTTCCCAATCCTTCATAACCTGCAGGTCCCGGCAAAGGAATAGTGGCAGGACCCAAAGAAACCCAGTTTCCGTTTTGGGAGGTGGTACTCTTTAAGAATTGTTCATATGCATGTTCTGCCAGTTCCGGTGCGGGACGGTCACCGTTCGGAAGGACACGACTTTGCATCATGTATTCCCAGCGCTTGAATGGCTTCCATCCGCAACCTTTTGTGATCTTTCGGTTTTGCCAATAGATATTGAACGCCCGCTGAACTTTAAAAAAGTTCACCGTTGGATCCTGCATCATCTGCACCCAATAGGGGTATTGAACAGTATCATTTGCAATATTTTGTACCGGTATATTGTTTTGAGATCTGCCGGGAAATACAAGCATGCATAATGAGAATGCAAGAACAAACATCTTTTTCATGAAGGAATCAGTTAAAGTGTTCAGAACACAAATATACCTCTTTTTTTGTTTTAACGGCTTCATTTCCAACTTTTCAGGAGAAGAATTTTTCTATAACTACCAGGCTTAGTACAACGAGTAGAAAAGCATTCATGGTGATGAACATCAACTTGTATCGGGGATTCCTTGCAAAATACAGTTGATAGAAGAAAAGAATCAGGATTAATAGGTTCATGCCCATAATCATCACTTTTGATAAAAAGAACATCCAGAATCCTGAAAGTACCAGGAGGAGAGAGGTTCCGGTGGCACCGATCATCCATGCCAAGATGATATTCCGGAACTGGTAATTACTGAAGATATCGGTCATGACAGGAAATCCTGCTAACCGGTATTCATCTCCATACTTCAGCATCAATAGCCAGAAATGAGGGATTTGCCAGATAAACAGGAAAAATGCCAGCAACAGGATAGTCGGGTCGACCAGGAAACCACCTGCTGCTGACCAGCCCATGAAAACAGGAATCACCCCCGACAGGGCGCCGGGAACGACTGCAAAGGCTGTCTTCTTTTTCAGCCAGGTATAAAAACCATTGTACCAGAGGATATTCAATATTCCCAGGATAACGCAGGTCCAATAGAGTCCGGAGACAAGAATACCAAATCCCGAAAGCAGCAGAAGGATTGCAATCAGGAAGGCCTGTTGTGATGTGAGTTTGCCGGAAGGTATCGGCCGGCCTTTGGTACGATCCATTTTTGCATCTTGTTCTTTTTCCTGAATCTGGTTCAGGACGGATGCACTGCAGGCAAGGAAAAAGATCCCGGCGAGAGGGAAAACCGATTTCATGGATACTTTCCCTGAAGCTGCTACCCATGCAGTAAATGCAGATAACGTCACAGAGAGTGTGATATTAATCCGGATCAATTCCGGGAAGATTCGGGTATGGAAGGAACGCAAAGTTATTTCAGGGTTTTCAGGTATTCAATGATTTTTTTGGTCTCATCATCCTTGATGATCCCTTTATAAGGTTTCATCACTCCCTTTGAAAAGCCCATTACGACATCTTTATCAGGATCATAGATCGATGAAGTGATGTATTCATCATCTACTTTCACTTTTCTTTCTGCACCATTCGTTGTTACTGTTTCTGTTTTTCCGTAGAGTCCTTTAAAGGTAACACTGACGAGCCTGGAACCATCAAGCGAATGGCAGCTGGTGCAAGCGTTCTTCTTCAGGATCACAAGTCCTATGGGCTCTGCGGATGCAACTTTCAACGCCTTCAGCCAGGTATAAAACTCCCTGGGTGTGACCACCCTTACTTTTGTTCCCATATAGGAATGACGAACGCCGCAATAGGCCGTGCAAAAGATCTCGTACTGACCGATTTGTTGAGGTGTGAACCACATATAATTATTTTTCCCCGGAACCACATCCTCTTTAACCCGGAAAGCCGGAATGGAGAAACCATGGATAACATCTTCGGAATGAAGGTTCAGCTTAACCGGGTTGTTCAGCGGAAGTACCAGTTCAGTTGCCACTTTTGAGCCGGGGTATTCAAAACTCCACTGCCACATCCTGCCGATCACTTTTACCTGAATGGCATTTTTCGGCACCCAGATCATAGGCTGGAATGCAGCATAGCCGAAGTAAAACAGAAAGAGGACGATGATAATCGGGATCGTGATCCATGTGATCTCCAGCGCTGTGCTATCCTTTACCTGTACCGCTTTTGGATGCCTTTTCCGGTTGTACCGGACGACAAAGTAGATCATAGTTGCGGTAATGAGCAATAAAAAGAAGAAACTGATCCCGAAAAGCAGTTTAAAAACCCAATCTACTCCTTCAACAAAATTTGATGCGCCGGACATACATTAATCAATTACGAATTATGAATTATGAATTATGAATTGAGTTTGTAAAGTTTGTAAAATTATAAAGTTATAAAGTTATAAAGTGTTAAGTGTTAAGTGTTAAGTGTTCCCTAATGCCTAATGCCCAATGCCTAATGCCTATATTGATTTCGCTATTTCATTATCGAAAGAAATAATCTGAGAATGTAAGGAGAATAACAGAGGCATAAATTGCAAGTACCATGACCACGAGGATCTTGAGCAGGATATATTCAACTTTCAGGTGCATGAAATAAGTCATCACGATCCCGGCTTTGGTGGAAGCCAATACCAATGCTATCAATGCGGTAAATGCGGTCAGATTCAGCCATGGTACCAGGATGGTGAAGGTTGTGAGCACCAGCAACCCAACCAGAACCTTCCCGTAAAAAGGATATCCTGTTATGTGTTCTACTTCTGTGGTCATATAACTTTACGATTTACGAATCACGATTTCAGATTGAATTTTTTGATTTTTGATTTACGAATTAAGTTTCTAAAGTTTGTAAAGTTTGTAAAGTTTGTAAAGTAATAAAGTGTTAAGTGTTCCCTAATGCCTAATGCCTATTGCCTATTTTCATTTCGCTATTTCGCTATTTTTTAACTCGCCAACTCGTCAGCTTACCAACTCACCAGCTACTATGTAACCAGGTATAAGAGCGGAAACAAAAATATCCAGATTAAATCAACCAGATGCCAGTAAAGTCCGCCATTTTCAAGCAATACATAATGTTCATTGTTGATCAGTCCCATTCTGACTTTGGTCAATGCGACAACAAGGATTACGGCGCCGATCACAAGATGAAGCATGTGCAATCCGGTCATAAAAAAATAAAGACTGAAAAAAAGAATGTATCCGTGTTTCAGCGACTGCATCAGATCTGTACCGGGGTACAGCATGATCGAGATTTTATGTCCCCATTCAAAATATTTATCCACAAGAAAGATGGCAGCGCATAGCAGGGTAATGCATAGCAGGATTGTTGCTTTCCGGTTATCCTTTTTCTGCACAGCAGTGATCGACATGGCGACCGTCATACTGCTGATCAGAAGAACTACCGTATTCAAAGCCCCGATAAATGTGTTGAGCTGAAGTGAACCCTGGTGAAAATCCGCTGAATACCGGTGCCGCATGACTGCATAAACAAGGAATAATCCACCGAAGAGCAAGATCTCGGTAAAGATAAATACCCACATTCCAAGCTTTGCGCCAACATCGTCCCGTTGCATTTCTATATGATCCATCGTTTCAATTACGAATTATGAATTAATCATAGTCATACGGCTTATCCGGCACTGTTGGCGGAGTCGCGAAATTCTCCATCGGTGGGGGAGAAGGTAATTGCCATTCAAAGGTCGTTCCACCCCAGGGGTTGGCCGGTGCTTTTTCTCCGTTCTTCCGGAAGAGGTTCACCATAAGAATTATAAACCCGATCCCGAGGATATAACCTCCGATAGTTGATATCTGTTGTGCCCAGGTAAATTGAGGAAGATAATCAAAATACCTCCTTGGCATTCCCTCGAGCCCGATGATAAATTGCGGAAAATAGAGGAGGTTGAACCCAATAAACAAAAAACACCAGGCAATATTTGCAACGCGGAAGTTATACATCCTCCCGAACATCTTCGGATACCAGTAATGAATCGCTCCCAGGAAAGCAAAACCGACACCTCCGAAAATGATGTAATGGAAATGTGCAACAACAAAAGAGGTATCATGAACCTGGATATCGGTCGCCAGTGCGCCTTGCACAAGTCCTGTCAATCCCCCGATGGAAAATAAAAAGATAAATGCTATGGCATATAGCAGTGGGGGTTTCAGATCGATGGAGCCTTTGTACATGGTAGCTACCCAGTTGAAAACCTTGATGGCGCTTGGAACGGCCACCAGGAAAGTGAGCAGTGAAAATGTCCAGATGGCTTCTTTGCTCATTCCGGAGGTGAACATGTGATGTCCCCATACAAAATATCCTACCCCTGCAATGGCGAGGCTGGAAATTGCGATGGCTTTGTATCCATAGATCTGCTTCTGGCAGAAGGTCGGGATGATTTCAGTGACGACACCCATGGCCGGGAGGATCATGATATATACTGCTGGATGGGAGTAGATCCAGAACAGGTGCTGGTAAAGGACAGGGTCTCCACCTAGCGCCGGATCAAAAAAGCCGATATGAAACACTCTTTCTGCAATGATCATCAGTAAGGTGATTCCGATCACGGGAGTAGCCAGGATCTGGATCCATGCGGTGGCATAGACTGCCCAGGGTAACAAGGGCATTTTGAAGAAACTCATTCCAGGGGCGCGTAAACGGTGGATCGTTACAATGAAATTAATCCCGGTCAGGATGGAAGAAAACCCGAGGATGAAGGCTCCGCTTACCGCTGCTATTACATTGGTGTGCGTTTGTGTGCTGTAAGGTGCATAAAATGTCCACCCGGTATCCGGTGGGCCGTTGCCGGTAAACTGGGAAATGACTACAACCGCTGCGCCCAGGATATACAAGTACCAAGCAAACAGGTTGAGTCTTGGAAATGCGACGTCGTTGGCACCAATCATGATCGGCATGACAAAGTTGCCGAAGACGACGGTCAGTCCGGGGATCACAATCAGGAAGATCATAATGAGCCCATGCAGCGTAAAAATGGCATTGTATGTTTGCGGGCCGTAGAATTGTTGTCCGGGCTTAAAAAGTTCGGTTCGCATGATTTCCCCGAGGATCCCTCCCACGATGAAGAAAACCATGATAGACCAAAGGTAGAGCAGGCCGATCCTTTTGTGATCGGTAGTGGTAAGCCAGGCCATGATTCCTTTCCGCTTCCCGGTATCGATCAGATAACTCGGCTCTTCATGAAGATGTGTGTTCCCTGTCATTGATTAAATTTCTTTACTATGAATTGGATGGACGTGAGGTTTCTTTTGATCTTGATTTTTTTCGTGATGAACGTACCAGTAATGAGATAAAAAAGATAACGGCAATAAAAATTATAATAGTGGCGCTCACTTTTGTTACAGCCAGGCTGTAACGTCTTCCGGCCGGNNGCCATCTTTACATCGAAAGGAAGGTAAGATGTTCCATAAAGATAACGGGTGATCTTGCCTTCGGGGCTCAGGATGATGATGCATGTGGGGTGGATGAAATCGTTTCCTGCTCGAATGAATTTAAATCCGACAGCATTGGTGAGCATATAAATATTCGCACTGTCCCCTGTCAGGTAGTTCCAATATTGGCCGTATTGCCTGCTTCTCCGATCAAGAAAGTTATTTTTCTTGTCTAAGGCCTTATCCGGGGTATCCAGCGCATTGAAACTGACCGCTACGATCTGGTAATCTTTACCGAGTTGCATATCCATTTTTCTAACCACATTCGAAACGCTAGCCAGTAATTGAGGACAAATTCCCGGGCAATCAAAATAGATCAAAGCCAGAATGGTTGGGCGTTTAATCAGCTCCTTCAGGATCACCGGTCTATTGCTTTCATCCCGGAATGATAAGCCTTCCGGAATTATTTTATCGAGGTGTTCAACAATCCCCACTTCAACTGTATCTGCAGGATATTGTGCGAGGGCACGAATACCTCTGGAACCCAGGGCCAAGGCTATGATAATAAGAATTGCAATTTTGTATTTCATACGATTTGTTTTTGAATCGGAATGGATTCTCACGCTTTTACTGCTGCCTTTTCATCCCTGTATATCCCTGCGATCATCAATGCTCCACCCATCAGGGAAGTATCTTTCAGGAGTTCGATCAGGGCAAGGGTCGAGACCTTTGTATCCATCTTCAGAATGATTATTGGTGTCGAATCAAAAAGACCCGGAACATGAATGGTAAGTATGAAGATAAACAGTAATAGCGCCAGGAGCAGGCATGACAGTTGAATATACTTCTTCGCTATAATGGAAATACAGGCGGCAATGAGTGCCAACCCCGTAATAATAATGGTATATCCACCTCCTGGAATGAATGTACTGATCATTCCAAGATAATAACTCTTCATAAAAAAATGGTTCAAACCAAGGATGCCGAAAGGCAGGGCGAACAGAATTCTTCCGAGGGTCGTTAGATTCTTCATGTTTTTGGGGTTAAATTAATTTGTCTGTTTCAATTTTTTTAATGAAATGAAGATATAAAAGATGAAACCCCACACGGTGATCAGTGACAGGGAGAATATGAGGATCAACCAAACAGGCGCTTTTGAGCGAACCGACCACATAGCGTGGGCATCAGTAAGGCTTTTTAACAGGTATGGTTTTCCGATGGCAAGTCTGGCATTGGCCTGGTTTGAATACAGGTTCCCGGTTTCATCTTTGACCCTTGCCGAAAAATCAAGAATGCCAAATTGTCCGCCGGGTAGGTCGGAAGGGAAGTCGAACAGTGCAAGCCCCTTGGCATTTGTGGTTTTCGGATCTCCCACTCTGAGAATTCCAAAATAGCGTTTCACGTTCAGTTGGATATCGATGCCTTTTGCAGGGATCTCTGTTTTGTCATTTGTAATTTCCATGCAGAGAATATAGAGTTTCTTTTGCCTGTAATTGCAATACATTCTGAGGTTGAGGGTCTTACTTCCGCTTCCTGCTTTTACAACAGGGGCAGGCTGCACATAGTTGGTATTAAAACTCCGGATATAGGAAATCACCTGCCAGCGTTCCTCATCTGAAAGGATATTCCCGAACTGGGGCATGGGCGTTTTCCCGGTGGTGACCCTGTAAAACATTTCTCCGTCGGTTTGTTTCTGAAATCCGGCAGAAGCAGGATCTCCCGGAGGAGGAATGATTTTGGCCCAGTTCTGTTTCCCCGGGTCTCCATGACAGGATTTGCAGTTTTTCTGGAATATATTCTCCCCGCTTTTTACCGACTCAGGCGTGAATTTAAAAGGACACACCTTCTCTTTCGCTTCCTTCGGAACTACCCATGCGGGAGCAGTAGATTGTGCAAACACGCCTATCTTTAAGACAATAAAAATGAAAAATAAAATACCCGGGTATTTCTTAATCATAGAATACAATAATTACATTTCTGCTTTATTCTCTGTTTTCTGTTTTCTGTTCACTCTTCATTCTTAATTTTTAATTTTTCTCCTCAACCAGCCCCCTTTCCACAGCTGTTTCCCTTATCGGGACCACAGGGAAAAATTTCGATAACAGCGTAATAATGATCAGCGCCATAAAAAATGATGACAAGGTGATCGCGATTTCTGTCAGTGTCGGAGTATATACTTTAAAATTGTAAGGCACATATTGAATGGGCAGATAAGGATGTTCCTGAACGGGAATTACAATGATGTAGCGCTTGAACCATGAACCGATGAAAACGGCAAGTGCAATGATCATCAGAGGGAGGGGAGCTCTCATCCTCCTGAACATGATCAGAATGATGGGGAGGATCAGTCCGCCGATTTGTACAACCCAAAACAATAAGGCAAACCGTCCGGAGAAAAGATCATACAGGTTAATTGCTTCTGCAGTCTTAAGCTTATATGCCGGGACAAGGAATTCGTTGATGTTAAAATAAAGGTATACCAGCATTACCAGGGTGAGAAGTCTCCCCATGTTATTAAAATGCTGGTTGGTGATGTAGTTGTGAAGTTTGTAATTTTTCTGGAAGAAATACATTGCGATAATCACGGCTGATCCACCGGAAACGAAAGCACCCGTGACGAAATAGGGTCCGAAAAGGGTACTGTCCCAGCCGGCTCGGGTTGTCATGGCAAAGAGCCAGGAGGTAACAGTATGGATGGCTAATGCACATGGGATGATGAGGATGAGAAGAATCCTGACACAACGCCGGATGATATGGCTCTTCTCTGGTGTATCTGTCCAATTCAGCGAGAGAACCTGATATGATTTTTTTACCCATCCGGGCAAGTGATCGGTTTTTTTATGAACCCAGGCAATATCGGATATCAGGGTAAGAAACAATAATAAAGCGCTCAGCACGAAGTAGGTGGTTACCACGGTAACATCCCAGAGGATAGGCGACTGAAACCTGCCATAGATAAATACGTTTGCCAGGCGGTCGGGACGTCCCATGTCCATGATGATGACCAATCCTGCGATCGC
>PLMO01000138.1 GCA_003142515.1 Bacteroidales bacterium | reverse complement strand
GCGTATGTTCTTTTTCCAACCGGACTAGTTTGTTCCGTGCATCCATCAGTAAAAACCATCCTTTTGAAAGTTTTAATAGGGTTGTGATCAGGGTAAAAGCGATGAAAAACTTAAGAAGATCTCCATAATCATAATAGGAGATAAAATAATAACCGGGTAGGATATAATCGATGAACCGGGAAAAAGTCAGCATATTCAACCATGCAAAGAGTGCGACAGAAAGAGGTAGGAGGAATCCGTATAAAAGATAACGTTGCCGGGCAAGGAATAGGGGGATGAGAATGAAAAGATTAACGGTTACGCTAAAGGCAAGGGTCACCAGGAAAACAGACGTATAGATATAATCAATCGGCATGAGTATGCTCGAGCTGGCAAACAAGTGAAGCAGCAGGTACCAGGATACTCCCCAAAAGAGGAGGTGCTGCAGCCAGCGTTGTCTTAGAATACGTAACAGGAAATCTTTCTTCATCCCGGTTATTTATGCGAAAGTACAAAAGTATAATCGGATAAAATATCCGACTTTTCTTTTTTGAATGCTTCCGGGTCATTCCCATATTTAATGATGAATTTCTGCAACTCTCTGGTCTGAGCCGTCAGAATGACCTGCATTGATTCAGGATCCCGCATGTCAGGGTCATACGGCACCCGCTCATGGGCAATACGGATCTTGTTTTTGTTGAACAACCCGATCAGCCATTCCTCGTTATACCAGCTTATAGTGATCTTCCCTCCCGAAAGATCAATCTTTGCCAGGGAATGCGTGGGTACAAGGTGAATTTCGGCAAGATCATTCTGGCAATTATTATCGGTAGGAAGAAAATCCAGGTAAAGTTGATCTTCCAACCGGAATAAATGAGCGATAAAATGCGAAGTCCCTTTGTTATCAGTCAATGAAATGTCATAAGATTTATCAGGTGTATCCGGCTTCAGTAATCCTGTTGTCCGCATATGCTGACGGATCTCCCAGGCTGCTGAATCTTTATCAGTCCAATTGCCTAAAAGTTCTTTATTAAAAATGGTATCATTTTCTGTGTAGAACGGATGAAGGGATTTTACAAGACAGCCCTGAAGAATGAAAATCAACAGGAGCGATAACAGAATAATTCGTGTTTTCATTTTACTTGTTTTTGATTTCGGATACAAAGAAATCATGATTATCAGCCCGGGACAAGTTTTTTCGTCAAATGACATACCATCTTCGATGAACAGCGAAAATGATATCAAATTCCATTTCTAAGAAAAAGTTTATAAATATTATGCGGAATTCTGAAAAAATTTGTATATTTATCGGTCTGACAAATATTCTGTCTTATTAATATAATCAACCTGATATATGAAAAAAATTATACTTTTCGGAATAGCCACCTTTCTTGCCATCGGGTTATATTCCAATCCAAATCCTTTCCCGGAGGTCCATCTCAATGAATTTATGTTTACCGGTCCGAATAGCTGGAATATTGAGCTCTTTTTCTATTATTGTGATTGGGGTTCTTTTGATAGCATCACCGTGCAATCGAATTCGGGAACAGCAACGGTAATCAATGGTTACTTCTATCAATTAATTTATTTTACTGATCAGGATCTCTCCCGACCATTAACAATAAATCCTGCCGGGGATTCAATAAGTATCACCGCACATGGATACTGGATAGGAAATATTTCCTGCGGATTTTCTTTCGGGAATGTTCCGAATCCGGATGTGGTCGCACCTTTATCCGGGCAATCGATTGAAAGGTTCGAATCCTCAAATTGTTTAGTTAACTACTCTTATACACCAGCAGAGATTTTTTCCATCTCCAATTATCCGACCATGGGATTGCCCAATGATACTACCGGAACTTTCGGCACGATGCAGGGAATCGTTTTTGATCAAGCCGGGCAACCGGTGCCTAACGTGACATTTCAAATGGATTGCCCATTTACGACGGATGGTGCCGGGCATTTTTCGACACGGATCTACTCCAGGATATTTTCCTGGGACACCCTTTGCTATCAAAGATGGCCGAACAATTTCCAACCGGTAAAAATTGTCCCCATTTCTTATACCATGATTCCCGACTCTGTTATAACCAGGGATCTCTTCCTGCTTTCACCAATTATTGTAGGGACACCTCCCCAGCCAAAGAAAACCGGATCAGGTTTTAATGTATTTCCAAACCCGGTTACCGACGTGATCACGGTATCCTATACATCAGATCTGACGGCAGATTCAGGTGATCTGAATATCGATATCTACAATATGAACGGGAAAAAGGTTCTGCAAAAGGATCTAGAAACCAGCCTGGGTGTTGTAAGTATACCCATTGATCTGGTGAACGGGATTTATATCGCTAACCTTAGCAGAGAGGGGAAAATCGTCGGATCAGCCCGTTTTATCGTCAATAAAGCCGAATGAGCTTATTGTTTCTTTTCTACTTTGCATTGTTTTGCTTTCAAACCCAGGAGCAGCCTCCTGTGTCGTTCACTGAAGAATACATTGAATTCCGGCTACGGGAAACCACATTTACCGTTAATGGCATTTATTATTTTGTCAACAACACGGCAAATATGGTGTCAAAAGAGATAAGTTATCCGTTTCCGGTACCGATTTCCGATATAGATTCTGTTCATGTTTTCGATATTGAACAAGGGCGATTCCTGGGATTTGAAAAATTGCAGCAAGCAGTTGTTTTTCGCCTCAATATGTTACCGAATGATACGGTTAAGCTGAATATTTTTTACAGGCAGAAAGGGGTAAAGGATACTGTAAAGTACATTCTGACTACAACAAAAAACTGGGGAGAACCCCTGAAGAAGGCTGAATATACCTTTGAAACCGAACGATACAGGAAGATCCGATCATTCAGCTATCCTCCCGATAAAACATCCAATCACAGCGATCAACAAATGTATTTCTGGCGCAAAAAAGATTTCCTACCTGAAAAAGATTTTATTGTGATTTTCAGGAATAATTAATTCTCTCTCAGAAGTAAAATTGAGAGAAGGGAAAAACCAGGTTGTTTCTTAACTTAAATCTGTTATACGTGACGAGTTACGCATTACGCGTTACGAAAATTTTTCTACCCTTTGTTTCAAAATTTATTTTATCTTTGACCGACCGTTCAGTCATAAATTATGTGTCCAAGAACAAAGCAGAAATTCGAAGAAATCCGTGAAAGCAAACGCCGCAAGATCCTGGATTCTGCTGTTGAATGCTTCGCCACCTCAGGATATCATGCGGTTACGATCAGCAACCTGGCAGCCCATGCGGGTATTTCAAAAGGACTGATGTATAATTATTTCAGCAGCAAGGACGAATTACTGAAAGCCATCTTCAATGAGATCATGTCAGAAATGATGCAGTTGTTTGACCCGGATCATAAAGGTATGTCCGATAGGAAGGACCTGCTGCAATATTTGGAGCGATTCTTCAGGCATCTGAAATCCAATATCATCTTATGGAAGATGTACATGGCAATCTTCAGCCAGCCAGCGGTTCAGCAGATACTGAAGGAGGAGATCCTGGATGCTTCACAGAAGCCGTTAAAGATGATAGAATTTTATTTTAAAAAACAGGAATATAAGAAACCCTTTGTTGAGGTTGCTTTCCTGAGCACCTTATTCAGCGGGGTGGTTATTGAGTACATCGCCGATCCGGAGAATTACCCACTCGATCAGATCAGGAAAAGAATTCTCAACTTATATAGATGATACCAGACAGAATGACAACAAAAATGAAATGCCTGACTATGGCGATCCTTTCGCTGGCAAGCCTGCAGGGGTTATTTGCCCAAGGTCTTAGTGCAGATGAAATTATCAGGAAAGCCGATGAAAAAAGCCGGGGGCTATCCAGTCAGGGAAGCATGACGATGACCGTGGTAAGGCCTGACTGGACGCGGACCATTACGATGAAGGTCTGGTCGAAAAGCAGGGAGTATTCACTTGTGCTGATCACCGCCCCGTCGAGGGATAAGGGGCTGGTTTTCCTGAAGATAAAAACCGAGATGTGGAACTGGGTCCCTTCCATCGATAAAACCATTAAAATACCTCCTTCGATGATGCTCCAGTCATGGATGGGCTCGGATTTTACCAATGATGACCTGGTTAAGCAGTCATCCATCGTTGTGGATTATACCCACAAGTTGCTGGGGAAGGAAAAGGTAAGGGAGTTGGATTGTTATAAGATAGAAATGATCCCTTTGCCCGATGCCGCCGTGGTGTGGGGGAAGGTGATCATGTGGATCACGGCGACCGGATATGATCAGTGGATGGCGGAGTATTATGATGAGGACAACAAACTTGTGAATGTTTCAAATTCTTATGATATCAGGCAAATGGGCGACAGGAAAATTCCAACCCGTATCGAAATCACTCCCCAGAACAAGAAAGGCCAGAAAACCGTCATGCAGATTGAGGATATGAAATTCAATACCAGGGTAGACGAGAGTTTCTTCTCACAACAGAATATGAAAAAGATAAGATAAATCAGTATGAATGATTTCAGGCTTGCATGGCGCAATATCTGGCGGAATAAACGAAGAACCCTGCTGACTGCCGCATCCATATTTCTTGCGATATTTCTGGCATTGATCGTCCGGTCAATTCAAACCGGTTGGTTCGATAATCTCATCACTATCTCAATCCAGTCGTACACCGGACATATCCAGATCCATAAAAAAGGGTACTGGGACGACAAGGATATCAATAATTCCATGGTATTCAATGATTCCCTGATGACCTTGGTACGAACCACTAAAAATGTCGACAAAACCGTACCACGCCTGGAATATTTTGCACTCTCATCCTACGGAAAGCAAACAAAAGCTGTAATGCTGGCAGGGACGGATCCTGGAAGGGAAGATGCACTTACCCACCTTTCACGAAAAGTTATTAAAGGCAAATACTTAGATATCCGTGGAAATGGCATTCTGGTTTCCCAGGGGCTTGCATCATTTCTCGGACTTGCAACCGGCGACACCCTTGTATTATTGGGGCAGGGGTTTCACGGGGTAAGCGCGGCGGGGAAATTCCCGGTTTCCGGTATCATTCATATCCCTTCGCCCCAACTCGATAACCAGATGGTTTATATGAATCTTACAACTGCCCAAGACTTTTTCAGTGCAGAAAACAGGATAACCTCACTTTCGGTTACCCTGAAGAATCCAGACGAGATTAACACGACCGTAACCGATTTAAAAGACAAAACCGGGACCGGGAAATACGAGATCATGCGCTGGGACGAGATCATGGTGGAAATCATGCAGCAGCTGAAGATCAAGACGGCCGGCGGGATGATTATTATTGCCATTCTTTATATGATTGTCGGTTTCGGGATTTTCGGCACTGTAATCATGATGACGAACGAACGTACCAAAGAGTTTGGGGTAATGGTTTCGGTGGGCATGCAGAAAACCCGGCTGGCATTCATCCTGGTGCTTGAGATGCTGTTTATCGGGCTCACAGGAACCCTTGCAGGAGTCGTAGCTGCCATGCCCATCATGGTTTATTTCAACATCTACCCTGTCCATTTATGGGGGAGTATGGCCCAGGCGTTTATAAGTTTTGGTATTGAGCCACTGATGCCCCTTGCAATAAAACCCGGGTTTATCGTATCGAATGTAATCACTGTGCTGGTAATCGTGTTGCTAACCTGTATTTACCCAATCAGGAAAGCCGTTAAACTGAGGGTTGTTGAATCCCTTCATAAATAAAAGTAGTGCTATGATTTTTAAAATATCATTCAAGAATGTTTGGAGAAATAAAGTAAGGAGTCTGATCGTAATCAGCTCGGTAACACTGGGTCTGGCCGGAGGTATATTTACGGTATCCATTATTACAGGGATGGTCGAACAAAAGATCAGGACAGGAATCAACAATGAAGTTTCACATATACAGGTCCATAACCCGGAATTCCTTAAGAATTATGAGTCGCAGTATTCCATTCCCCATGCCGACAGCATTGCAGGAATTATCTCGAAAATGCCCGGTGTGAAGGCCGTCTGCGGCAGAGCAAGGATCACCGGGATGGCTGCTTCTCCCAATTCGGTAGCCGGGGTACAAATTGTGGGAGTCGACCCATTACAGGAAAAGAAAGTGAGTAACCTGTACACAACTATCCCTGATACCAATGGAGGATACTTCACGGGAAATAGAAAAAACCAAATCGTCATTGGCAGGAAACTCGCCGATAAGCTTAAAGTCAGACTGAGGTCGAAGATCGTGTTACGTTTTCAGAACATCGACGGGAACCTGACTGAAGCTGCATTCTCTGTCAACGGGATTTTTCAGACTTCAAACACTGTTTTTGACGAGACGAATGTATTTGTCAAAAAAAGCGATCTTGACCTGCTTACCGGAGGAGACAACGGCATACAGGAGATTGTGATAATGTTGGATAATATTGAAAAGATTCCGGTGGCAGAGGCTGCGCTGAAGGCGAAATTTCCATTTCTTGATATTCAGAACTGGATGGAGATCAGACCGGATATGGGAATGGTCACTTCGGCCATCGCCATCGAGGTTTACATCATCCTCGGGATCATTTTATTTGCGCTTGCCTTTGGTATTGTCAATACAATGCTGATGATTGTTTTTGAGCGGACCAGGGAACTCGGGATGCTGATGGCGGTGGGGATGAGCAAATCCAGGGTGTTCAGGATGATCATGCTGGAAACAATTTTTCTGACAGTTATCGGGGGTATTATCGGGATGGTCCTGAGCACGGCCCTTGTCGGGTTTTTCCACCAGAGAGGCATTGATCTCTCGTCGGTATCAAAAGGCCTGGGTGCTTATGGATTTGATCCAAAAATTTATCCGTTCATTAAAAGGGATTTGTACATCAACCTCACTCTGATGATATTCTGTACGGCAATTCTCGCGGCGATTATGCCGGCACGGAAGGCATTAAAATTAAAGCCTGTGGAGGCGATAAGGGTTGAATAAATGCAGAAATTCAGAATTCAGAATGCAGAAATAAATTTAGTGTTAAGTGTTAAGTTTTTATTGTCTAATACCTAATGCCTAATGCCTAATGCCTTTTAAAGTAACAACGATAAAAATTAGTAACAACAATGAACATAATAGAAATAAAAAACCTGAGCAAGGTATATGATGCGAAAACGATACCGGTTTATGCTTTGAACGGTATAAACCTGGCTTTCAGTGAGGGCGAATTCACAAGTATCGTGGGACCTTCGGGCTCGGGAAAGACAACTATGTTGAACCTGCTGGGCGGACTTGATTCACCAACCGGCGGTGAGATCATGATTGACAACACCGATATCACAGGATTAAAGTCAAGGCAGTTGATTGATTTCAGGCTGAGAAATATCGGCTTCGTCTTTCAGTCGTTCAACCTTATTCCCGTGCTTACTGCTAAGGAGAATGTAGAGTTCATCATGCAATTGCAGGGAGTAAATAAAGAACAAAGGGATAGAAGAACATTTGAATTACTCAAATCCGTCGGGTTAAACGATAAGGTCAATACCCGGCCTAACAAGTTATCGGGAGGCCAGCAGCAAAGGGTAGCGGTTGCGAGGGCGCTGGCTTCGAAACCGAAATTCATTCTTGCCGATGAGCCCACAGCCAACCTGGATTCAAAATCTGCAGAGAACCTCCTGGAGATCATGGAAAAGCTGAATAAGGAAGAGCACATTACGTTTATTTTTTCCACGCATGATGCAAGGGTTGTTGCAAAAGCCAGGAGGGTGATCACGCTTGAGGACGGGAAAATCGTCGGGGATGTTTCAAAGAATTAAGTATTTGCAGGAATGCTGATGAAACCTGTATCACTGTTGCATCAAATAAATGTCCGGAGAAATATTTTCCTGCTGGTTCTTCTTTTGTTTTCCATTGCTGTTAATGCCTTCTCCCAGGATACGGTCGTGGAGAAAAAAGAGAGAAACTGGTCATTCAACGGGTATGTGAAAGACATGGAAACAGTGATCATCCATAATATCAATCAAAATTGGATAACCAGCAACCTGATCCATAACCGGCTTAACTTCAAATGGAACCTTTCGAAGAATTTTACTTTCTGCCTGGAAGAGAGAAACCGGTTTTATTGGGGTGACCTCACAAGTATAAGCCCAGAGTACAAAGATTTCATTTCTATCGATAACGGACTTGTAAACATGTCGTGGAACATTTTCGGGGGGAAATCATATGTCCTGAATGCCGCCATCGACAGGGTTTGGCTTGATTATACCCGGAACAATTTCCAGGTCACTGCCGGGCGGCAACGGATAAACTGGAGCCAGTCCTATGTATGGAATCCCAATGATATTTTTAATACCTATTCGTATTTTGATTTTGATTA
>PLMO01000080.1 GCA_003142515.1 Bacteroidales bacterium | reverse complement strand
CTGGACCTGAAAAAGAACCTGGAAGCCAAGATCGCTCTTTGCGAGAAAACGGAAGAACTGCTTCTCGAAACCTCTGTCCTGAAAACCTTCAAGAAACTTCAAAAATATCATGAGGAATGGAAGGATATCGGACCGGTGCCACTCGACAAAAAAGATGAGATCTGGGAACGCTTCAAGAATACCACCGACAAGATCAATGAACGGCGGCGTGAGCATTATTCAAAGGTAGAAGAGGAACAACAGAAGAATCTTGAGACCAAAACCGCCCTTTGTGAGCAGGCTGAAGAGATCCTGACCCTCAGCAATGAAACGGTGAAAGACTGGCAAACCAACACTAACAAGGTGAATGAGCTCCTGAAGATCTGGAAGAGTATCGGACCCGTTCCCCAGAAAACCAATACTGAGATCTGGAACCGTTTCAAATCGTCGCTGGATACCTTCTTTGCCAATAAAAAGGATTTTTTCGATAAGCTCAAAGACCAACAGGTTCACAACTATAACCTGAAGGTGGAACTTTGCATGCAAGCCGAATCCCTAAAGGCCAGTACCGACTGGAAGAAAACCTCCAATGACCTGATTCGCCTGCAGAACGAATGGAAATCACTGGGCCCCGTTCCAAAGAAATACTCGGATAAAATATGGAAACGGTTCAGGGCTGCCTGCGATGAGTTCTTTAATGCAAAATCTTTTTATTTCTCGAATCTGCAATCCAATGAAGCGGAAAACCTGAACAAAAAAATCGATCTCATCAGGCGGCTTAAGGAGTCCCAGTTCGGGGCCGACAAGAATGAGAACCTTACTGTCCTTAAGAATTTCCAGCGTGAATGGACCGAGATCGGCCATATCCCGATCAAAGAAAAAGACAAGCTTCAGAATGAATTCCGGAGCCTCATCAATGAATGCCTCGACAAGCTAAAGATCAGTGAAGTGGAAATAACCGCCCTGTCATACCAGAATCATGTTGAATCTCTCAAAAATGATCCCCAGTCGAAACGGCTGATCAGCAAAGAACGTGAGATCCTTTCCGGAAAGCTAGTTAAGATGAAGGAAGACATCAACCTTTGGGAAAACAACATTGGCTTCCTTGCCAATTCGAAGAATGCTGTAATCCTGAAAGAAGAGTTCGAGAAGAAGATCAATAAGGCGAAGAGTGATGTTAAAGTGATGGAGGCCAAGATCAAGTTGCTGAGGACTCAATAAGGCTTCTACGTGACGCGTCACGCGTCACACTTTACGCGTAACGTATATTGTGAATCATGCCTGGAAATTCTATTGGTCATACATTGGTATTAACAACCTTCGGTGAGTCACATGGGCCTGCTGTCGGAGGAATACTGGATGGATTTCCTTCCCTGATAGATATTGACCTGGATTTCATCCAATCGGAATTGAACCGCCGCAGGGCTGGGCAGACTTTCTTTTCTTCCGCCCGGAAAGAGGATGACCTTTTTGAAATCCTTTCCGGCGTTTTTGAAGGAAAATCCACCGGTGCACCGATCGCCTTCCTGGTGAGGAATACAGATGCCAAACCCGAACATTATCTTCAATTAAAAGATGCTTATCGTCCTTCCCATGCTGATTTTACCTGGGAAAAGAAATTTGGGTTCCGTGATTACCGCGGAGGAGGAAGAGCATCGGCCAGGGAAACGCTCGCCCGTGTCATTGGCGGGGCATTGGCAAAATTATATCTGAGGAAACAGGGCATTTCTGTTACAGGTTATGTTTCACAGATCGGGAGTTGCAGCTTGGATGAAAATTTCATTCTCAAGGATACTGCTGCTATACTTTCTAGTCCTGTCGGCTGTCCGGATCCCGAAACAGAAGCCAAAATGATCGGGTTGCTGGAAGCCGTCAAAGCCGATGGTGATACGCTGGGAGGAGCAATTTCCTGCAGAATAAACGGAGTCCCTGCAGGGTTGGGAGAACCGGTTTTTGATAAGCTTTCTGCCGACCTGGCAAAAGCCATGCTGAGTATCCCTTCCGTGAAAGGCTTTGAATATGGGTCTGGCTTCTCTGCTGCCGGTATGAAAGGATCGGAACACAATGACCTCTATATCACCCGAAACCGGGCCATCACAACGGAAACAAACCGTTCAGGCGGGATCCAGGGTGGCATCTCCAATGGAAATGAGATCTTCTTCCGGGTTGCCTTTAAACCGGTGGCATCCCTGATGAAAGACCAGGAAACGGTGAACCGTGAAGGGGAAAAAGTTGTGATCAAAGGAAAAGGAAGGTACGACGTATGCGTGGTTCCCCGTGCCATCGTAATTGTGGAAGCCATGGCGGCATTAGTCATCACCGACCATCACATCATGCAGCGGCAACCGGAAGGGTAAAACTGAAAACACTTCCTTCACCGGGTTTGCTTTCCACCCAGATCTGTCCCTTTTGTTTTGTGATAAAATCTTTTGAGATGGCAAGTCCAAGCCCGGTACCGCTCTGGATCGATCCGGGGACCTTGAAAAACTTCTCAAATACTTTATCAAGATATTGTTCTTCAATTCCATTCCCGAAATCCCTCACCGAAAACTTTACCGCTTTCTGTTCAGCAACCACCTCAAGGATGACTTCCCGTCTTTCCCCGGAATAATGAATGGCATTATTTACCAGGTTGATCAGTACCCAGGCGGTTTTTTCCGCATCCGCATTAACAAAGGGAAGGTTCTCCGGGGTATTAAGGATAATTTTAATCCCGTTCTGCTCTGCCTGATAACTCATGGCCTGAAGTGTATAATCCACAATCTCTTTCGGGTCCGTGGCCTGGGTATGAAGCAGGATGTTCCCGGTTTCGACCTGGGTAAGATCAAGAAGTTCGCCGGTGATCTTCGATAGCCGGACTACCTCTTCACGGATGTTTCGCACGATGACCGACTGATCTTCGTTCAGATTGCCGATCCTCGCATCTTCAAGGAGTTTCAGATTCAAACGGGCCGAAGCAATCGGGTTTTTCAATTCATGCGAGACCGTAGCGATGAAACTGGTCTTGGCATCATCAAGTTCCTGAAACCGGGTGATGTTCCGGAGAATGATGAGATGGCCGATCATTGCAGAATCTCCCCCTCCGGTCGGGGTAATCTGAATGTCAGAGATGTCCTTTGAAAAATAGGATTGCCTTCCACCGGAAACAATCTTGATGGGCGTAAATTCCTTTGTTTTATAAGATCCGTCCACAAGGTCACGGACGATATTCTGAAACAGGTTGTTGCGGGCAGCCACATCCGGCGCATATTGCCCGACTACCTCTTCCTGTTTCAAACCAAGCAAGTCACAGGCAACAGGATTTGCGAATATCACCCTGCTGCTTTCATCCAACCCTATAATGGCATCATTCATGATACTGATAATGGCTTCGATTCGTTTTTTCTCAAACAGGATCTGGGAAAGATTGCTTTTTTCATATTCATTCAGCTTGATGGCCATGGTATTAAATGCATCTGCAACTTCTCCGAATTCATCCTTCGAATGAAAATGCAATTGCTGATCATAATTCCTGCGGGCAATTTCCTGGATCCCCTGGGTCAACTCACGCACAGGGTTGGCAATGTTTTTTGGCAGGTTCAGCAACAGGGTGAAGGATAAGATGAAGCACAAGGTACCTATGATCGAGATGAACAGGTATGCCTGGTGGGAGGTATCTTCCAGTTTGCCGTTTTTCCGGATGATCGCATCCATATTGATTTCCGATACCGATGTGATATTTTTCTTGACATCCCGGTAAGTCGGCAGAAGACGGATGAAGTAAATTTCTTTCCGGTCTGAACTGTCGGTCTTTACACTGTTAAAAATATCCATGTATTCATCGAAAGAAGATCGCAGTTGCATGGCAATCTCCCGCTCTCCTGCCTCCGTGATATTGGTTTCTTCGTCCTGTAAATTTTTTTCGAAGCTCCGGACCAGACCGGCATAAGAACTATCGATGTTGATATTCATGCCGGAGAAGAGATAGCCTGTCTGCAGATCTTTCATATCATCCAATGCCACTGACATATGCTTTGCCGACACAATTGATTTGTAATTGTCCTTGAACATGGCATCTGCATAATTGGAAATGGTGTATATGTATGCAGAACTGACAACCCATAGCACCACGATGACCAGGAAGAGGAATCCCAGCCCGATAAATAATTTCGATTTAATTTTCAGTTTCATGACAATGTATATTAAGATACAATGATAAGGTCGATCTTGGTCCCGGCCAGTTTGTTCAATAGCTTTCGTAATGTATTCTGATGGAACAGGTATTTCTTCAAGGTATGCGATGGAACCCCTACGAGGATCGTGCTGATCTGCTTTTCGACTGCAACGGAGAAGATGGTTCCGGCAACGTTATTGCTTTTTATTTTAACTACTTCCGCACCCAGTTCCGTTGCAAGTTTCAGGTTGTTCAGGAGAAAACGCTGATCGGAAAGCCGGATTTTATCAAAAGCTTCTCCGGAGGTCTGCACATATAACACGAGCCAGCTCGAGGTGTAATAATTTGCCATCCTGGAAGTCTTCCGGATGATCTTCCTGGCAGTTTTCTGGTTCGTGGTGATACAGGCAAGAAATTTCTCCAAGCGTCTTTTGCCGGAAAACACTTCAGTCTCTATCTTTCGTTCCACCTGACCGGCAACCTCCTTCAATGCGAGTTCACGTAACTGTAAAATCTTTTCTGGTTGGAAAAAGTTCTTCAGCGCAATTTCCACATTCCCTTCTTTGTAAATCTTTCCTTCCTTCAGACGGTTGATAAGTTCATCGGCAGGAAGATCAATATTTACAATCTCATCCGCCATCCCCAGTATATGATCGGGAACACGTTCCTGCACAACGACACCGGTCAGTTCTTGAATTTCTGCACTTAAGCTGTCAATGTGCTGGATATTAACCCCGCTGATCACATTAATCCCCGCTTCGATGATCTCAACCACATCCTGCCAGCGTTTTTCATGCTTCGACCCTGGAATGTTGGTATGGGCAAGTTCATCCACGATTACGATTTCCGGGTGGATGTTCAGGATCGCCTGCAGATCCATCTCTTCCAGTTCTTTCCCTTTGTAAAATACTTTCTTCCTCGGAATCACCGGCAACCCTTCGAGTACTCTATCCGTATCTTCCCTGCCATGGGTTTCAATAAAACCGATCTGGACATCGATTCCTTTCCTGAGCAAGCCCCTGACTTCCTTCAGCATACGGTAGGTCTTCCCCACACCGGCAATCATACCGATGTAAAGCTTGAACTTGCCTTTGCGCGACTGGCGGATAAGTTCAAGAAACCGTTCTACTGTTTGTTCTTTTTTCTCTTCTTCAGACATTAAAAAAATATGGCAGTTTTACAGTTACAAAAGTATTGGTTTTTACTGGTTAAATCCTTTCTCAATTCCGTCATAGGAGAACCAAGTGGTTTTAATCTCATTTTCCATATATAACGATAGCAAGAATTAAGATAATAATCCCCAATAAGGTCAGAAATGAATTTTAATTTTTTTTCGAACAGATTAAGGTTGATTTCATTTCATCCAAAGCAATATTTAATTTCAATACATTTATCCTTTCCGGTCCAAACATTCCTAATAAAGGCTTTTCAATATGATTGTTCACCAACAGTTTCAGATCTTCTTCAGAGATATTTCTGACTTTGGCTATGCGTGCCACTTGTATCATCGCAGCCTTGGGTGAAATATGCGGGTCTAAACCGCTGCCGGATGCAGTAACCATTTCAACCGGTATGTCTGATTTTTTAACTGAAGGATTATGCACCAGGAATGTGTCTATTGTTGCCTTCACCTGTTTGAGGTAATCAGGATTTGACGGCCCTTTATTGCTCCCGGTAGAACCGGCAGCATTATAGTTTGCTGCAGAAGGTCGTGACCAGAAATATTTATTAGCCGTGAATGACTGACCAACATTTACAAACCCATACTTTAAAGTGCCGTTTGAAATGCGATAATTAATTATTTCCCCCTTTCCGTTGTTGGATGAAAATTGAGCAATGCCCCACACTACCGCTGTATAAACACCGCAGAAAAAAACTATGCAGCATAGCGTCAATAGTGTTGCCTGTATAATATTTGTTTTCATAAATTCCATGTGACTTTGTGACTTTATGACTTTTATATAATGGTCGATATAATCAAATCAATAAGCTTTATTCCGATGAAAGGCAGGATTATCCCTCCCAGACCATAGATTGAAAGGTTTCTCCTTAACAATGCACTTGCTCCGATAGGTTTGTAGGCAACTCCTTTTAAAGCAAGTGGAATCAGCAGTGGAATGATAATAGCATTGAAA
The DNA here is from genome assembly GCA_003142515.1 of Bacteroidales bacterium. Lineage (GTDB taxonomy): Bacteria > Bacteroidota > Bacteroidia > Bacteroidales > FEN-979 > FEN-979. The sequence continues at coordinate 14,745 of PLMO01000080.1, read as the reverse complement.
ATGATGGCTGAAAGAATAGCGCTTTGCGGGCTATAGAGATGCATAATGTTAAGGGATGCTAATGCCGGAATAGAAACCATAAACAATGCAGGAACGATGGCAAAATATTTTGCCACATCATTTGCAATGCTGAACGTTGTGAGCGTTCCGCGTGTCATTAATAATTGTTTTCCGATTTCAACAACTTCAATCAGTTTGGTGGGATCATTATCCAGGTCCACCATGTTGCCTGCTTCTTTTGCTGCTGCTGTTCCACTGTTCATAGCCACGCCAACGTCTGCCTGTGCCAGGGCAGGCGCATCATTTGTGCCATCCCCCATCATGGCAACCAATTTACCTTTTTGTTGCTCTTTGCGGATATATTCCAACTTGTCCTCAGGTTTGGCTTCTGCAATAAAATCATCTACACCGGCTTTTTCAGCGATATATTTTGCCGTGAGAGGATTATCACCTGTTACCATCACTGTTTTTACTCCCATTTTCCTTAACCGCTCGAAACGTTCCCAAATTCCCGGTTTGATAATGTCCTGCAATTCGATCACGCCAATAATTTTTTTATTTTCTGAAACCACTAATGGTGTTCCTCCATTGGAAGAAATTTCTTCGACTTTTTTTTGTATCTCTTCCGGGAATGGATTTCCTGCATCAACACTCAATCTTTTTATTGCATCAGCAGCGCCTTTACGAAGCTGAATTCCATTTTGAAGATTTACCCCGCTGGTTCTTGTTTCCGCAGAAAATTTTATCAATGTTGCACCTTCCGTAGATAACATATTTATAGGTATATTTTTGCCTGATAGTTCAACTATTGATTTTCCTTCGGGTGTCTCATCCGCTAATGAAGAAAGTGCACATGCTTTGATCAGATCGTTTTCATTTACGCCGGCAGCAGGATAGAAATTGGTAGCTTTCCGGTTTCCAATTGTTATCGTTCCGGTTTTATCCAGCAGAATGGTGTCGAGGTCACCGGCAGTTTCCACTGCTTTTCCTGATTTGGCAATCACATTAGCACGAAGCGCCCGATCCATTCCTGCAATACCAATGGCTGAAAGCAATCCACCAATCGTTGTAGGAATCAGACAGACGAAGAGGGAAATGAATGCAGCAATTGGAATGGGTGTATGTGCATAAAGTGAAAAGGGCTGTAAGGTCACACATACAATGATAAATATTAAAGTAAAACCTGCCAACAGGATCGTGAGTGCAATTTCATTCGGGGTCTTCTGACGGGTTGCATTTTCCACCATTGCGATCATCTTGTCGAGAAAACTTTCTCCCGGTTTGGCCGTAACCTTTACTTTTATCTTATCTGATAAAACTCTTGTGCCTCCTGTCACAGAAGATTTATCGCCACCTGCTTCGCGAATAACTGGCGCCGATTCACCGGTGATTGCACTTTCATCAATGGTTGCAATACCTTCAATAATCTCACCATCGGCCGGAACAATATCACCTGTTTCACAAAAAAAGATATCTCCTTTTTTCAGGAGCGATGAACTCACTATTTTGATTTCTTTCAACATTATTTCACCAAAAGACTGTATCAGTTTTGCAGGAGTTTCTTCTCTTGTCTTACGTAAACTGTTTGCCTGTGCTTTTCCTCTCGCTTCGGCGAGGGCTTCAGCAAAATTGGCGAACAATACTGTGAGAAGCAGGATGATAAAGATGAAGAAATTATATGCGAATGAGCCCTGCAAATGATCCCCTTTCAATATCCAGAGGCAAACTAACAGCATGATGAAAGTTCCGATTTCAACGGTGAACATTACAGGATTGCGATACAGGATCCGTGGATCGAGCTTTACGAATGATTGCTTCAGTGCTTCTTTTACTAAATCTCCCTGAAACAGTGGAGTTTTTCTTTGTCTTTTCATTCTATAAATATTTTACCCCTACGGGGTATGTTATTGTATTATGTCCTTTCATTCTACAAATATTTCATTACTTAACACTTAACACTTCAACTCTTTTCTATTTAGAAAAATATTCCGCAATGGGCCCCAGAGCCAGTGCCGTGAAAAAAGATAATGCAACAAGAATGGCTATCACAGCAAAAACCATAATGCCAAAAGTTACTGTGTCTGCTTTCAGTGTACCGGCGCTTTCAGGAATATATTTTTTCTTTGCCAATAATCCGGCAATTGCAACCGGACCAATGATCGGTAAGAAGCGGGACACTAACATCACAAACCCGCATGTAATATTCCAGAACACCGATGGTGTATCGCCTAATCCCTCAAAGCCGCTTCCGTTGTTGGCGGATGAAGAAGTGTATTCATACAGCATTTCTGAAAATCCATGATAACCCGGATTATTCAGCCAGGGAAGCCCCGGGTGAATATGAATAACATAAGAAGAGAGAGCTGTACCAGAAAGAATGAGCAACGGATGCAGCAGGAAAATAATCATCGCTATTTTCATTTCCCGTGCCTCTACTTTCTTTCCGAGAAATTCAGGTGTCCGCCCCACCATCAATCCCGAAATAAAAACAGCTATAATGATAAAGATGTAGAAGTTGAGAAACCCAACGCCGACTCCTCCAAAAAATGAATTAATCATCATCCCTAACATAATAAACATTCCTGAAAGAGGGGTAAAACTGTCGTGCATTGCATTTACCGAACCGTTTGAAGTTACCGTTGTGATAATACTCCAATACGCTGAAGCAGCCGAACCTAAACGGACTTCCTTACCCTCCATACTTCCCGCTGTTTGGTCGATTCCCATTTTCGCAATGGCTGAATTTCCTTTCATCTCCTGAATTATGGTAGGAATGAGAAATATCAAAACGCCAATGATCATCACACCGAAAATCATCAATGCTAATTTTTTCCTTTTCAGGTAAAATCCTAATGCAAATACCAATGCAATAGAAATGAGAATGATTGAAATATTTTCAACTACATTCGTTAAGTAGGTAGGATTTTCCAGGGGATGAGCAGAGTTTGCACCGTAAAATCCACCCCCATTGGTACCCACCTGCTTGATGGCAATCATTGATGCCGCCGGTCCTCTCGAAACATGAACAGTGTCCCCCTGCAAAGAGATAATGGTATCTTTCCCTTTAAAAGTCATGGGAGTACCATTGAAAACGAGAATAATTGCTACGACAAATGAAATTGGTAATAGTATTCTTGTGCAGGATTTGATAAAGAAGTTGTAGAAGTTTCCGAGTTTGTCGGCTGTTCTTTCTTTCAGAGCGCAGAATACTACTGCTACAGCAGCCATACCTGTTCCTGCACTGATAAATTGGAACAACTGGAGGATCAACTGCCCAAGATAGGATACGCCTGTTTCACCTGAATAATGCTGCAGATTTGTATTTGAAACAAAGCTGACAGTAGTGTTGAATGCGCAATCGGGAGTCATGGAAGGATTTCCATCAGGATTTAGTGGCAACCAACGCTGGTTCATTAACATAAGCATTCCAAAAAGGAACCAGATGAGATTAATGGTAAGCAAAGTAACAAGGTGTTGTTTCCAGTTCATCTCTTTATTCGGGTCAATCCTGCTGATGCGGAAAAAGAATTTTTCAACCCGGTTGAAAACAGGATCTAAAAATGTTCTTTCCCCGGCATACACTTTTGCGATGTACTTACCAAACGGTATTGCCAGTGCAATGGTGGCAATGAACATGAGAATTACTCCTGTAATTTCTGTGTTCATATCTTAAAATTTTTCGGGTTTAAGTAATACATATACGAGGTAAACAAAAACCGCAATGGATAAAATGAATAGTGCTATCATAGTTTTCAACGTTAAATTTTTTCAAAAAAGTCGATTGATTTGTAAAAGAGCCAGAAGCAAACAAGACCGGCTGCCAGAAGCGCTATGGTTGTTACTGTTTCCATTGTTTTATTTTTTTAACATGTGGATTGTTTGTATCACAATATAAACGAAACATAAGGTACATAGTATCAAGTTTTGTCTTATACTTATAATCTGAATAAAATTGCAAGAATAATCCTGCTTTCCGACTTTACGAGGTCAGGTCTCCAGTTTGGATCCAATGTAGCAGTGGAATAACCTGTCTGCGATGTTACACCTCCTCTTCCTGCAAAATAAGGAACGCTTGATTCCCGGTGAACAAATTCAATACGAAAAGTTATACTCTGATTCGGCATAAAATCAATATTTGTTGAACAATCCCAGCCCTGGAATTGATCGCCGGGATTCGTAGTAAATGGAAATGCTCCTTCAGTTTTAGTAGGATCATTCGGATTGGGTAACGGGCTTGCCTGTCCTGTTGGCAGTAATACCAGGTATCTTCCCGGATTCGTCATAATGCCGCCACCTATTGTCCAGGCAAACTTGTTTTTAGCAAACCACATACGATTATAGAACATACCACTTAAAAAGTATTGTGCAGGTCCCTGAGCACTGTCACCTTTTGTAAATCCATTTACGCCATCTCCTTTTTCAAAGCCGAAATCTCCTGTTAACGAAAATGCCATCCTGCTTATTCCCCTGGATTTCGGATGATTCAGATACCTGACCAGTAAACTGTTATCCGAATGAAAACGTTTTCTTCCGGGTAATCCACTGGCATCTGTTCCATAATAATCATTCGTTAACAATTTTAAGTTACTGCCGGGCATCCAGGTTAAATTTCCACCTACCCCCGGCATACTATTGAATGCGCCATAGCTTTGCCAGCCATTTATAATCCAGCCTTCAATTTTAATATGATTTGAAGGAAACAACTGCAAACGGATTCCATTGAAAAACCAGGGTGTGTTATCTGAGGTGAACGATGCCTGGTATTCCCAGTTTTCAGGCTGGTAGTATGAATTCAACCCGATGTATGACATGAACATACCGGCGTCGATATTGATTCCATGCCATTGATTAAAATGATAACCCACATATGCTTCACTCAGGTACCGGTATACATTGGCCAATTGGTATTGTCCGCGATATGGGCTGAGATCATTCCTTGGAACCACAATGGAACGGGTTCCAAACTGGGTCATGATCCGTGCTCTTGCTCCTTTATAAGTAAAATCACCTCCAAAATGTAATGCAGAGAGCTGGATCTCGTTGTCGCGAGCCAGGGCGGTAGATCCTACAACGGTGTTGTCGATCGGGTTGTTAAAAGAATATGAATAACTTACATCTACCAATAGACTCGGTGCAAAATATTTCAGATTAAATACAGATGAATCCCTGCGATCGCTGCCGTTTTGCCAGGTCATATCTATTCCATCGAATGGTATTTTTTCAGTTTCAACTACATTTTGTGCAACCATGTTAATACTGATGGAAACTGTCATCAAAAGTAAAATTAGTGTTTTCATCATCATTTTATTAATAATTGTTTAGTTTACTTTGTGTTTGTTTGCTTATTATTAATACTTGTTTATTTTGCTCAGTGTTTGTTTACTCTCCTCATAAACACGGTTTAAAAGATAAATTTTATTGAAGCTGTCATATGCGGTCAGTTCATTATCACACGAAAAATACACATCTAACAATACATGAAAAAAACCATCTTTATAGAGAACTGTTTTTAGATTCCATTTAGAAAGCGGGTATATCGGTGAGTTTGCATTTTCACTAAAAAAATAGTTTGTGACCCTATGACTGTTTTTAGGTTCAACCTCCATCGAAGTGCTGCTGTATAATAAAATTTTTTCTGCCGGGTTCATGATTTTATATGCAGCTTTTTTATAGAAGCGGTAACAAGTATTTTTTTTATCACGATATCCAAAAACTGAATCTTTATTCAGTCTGATAATTTTATTACCAGCAATTATTTTAATATGAGATTTGCAGGAGATATCACGCAAACGAAACTTATATTTCCCGTCAGTTATATTATGGCTGAACGAAATTTTTCCGTTTGCAAAATCATTTGCGGATAAATAAATACCTTCGTTTCCTTTTTGAGCAATCACCGCGGAATTGAGACTGAATAATAACAATGGGAAAATATAAAAAGACCGTTTCATAACTTTTTGCATTAAAAATTAGCATGCACTAAGTGCGTTTTTATTATAATGCGAATGGCATGCCAATCTTTTATAAAGAAGGTGATGCTCTATTAATTGATTGAAACTGGTGGATTTAGAAAGAAGAATTTTTTTTATTGTCAGAAGACGATAATAATCTACCGTTTCAAAATGATACGGATCATAACGAAATGGAAAATAACTATTCGTTACTCCAGTCCGTATTTTTTCAGTTTACGATAAAGCGTGGGGATTCCGATTCCCAGTCGTTCGGCGGCTTTGGTCTTGTTTCCTTTTGCGAGTGTAAGGATCTTCCGTATATGGATCTTTTCAAGTTCTTCCATGGAACCTTCAAAATCTTCAGCCATGGCGCTCTTTGAAGAAGTGAAAAGTTCATAGGGAAGAAGATCGGATGTCAGAATTTCATGGTCGGTGAGAATAACAGTCCGTTCGATGATATTTTTCAATTCACGGGTATTTCCGGGCCAGTCATATCGCTTCAATTGCGCGAGAAAAGCCGGATCCATACCGGTAACCTGCTTATTGGTTTTCAATGAATAGAACCGGATGAAAAAAAGTGCCATCTCTTCTATATCTTCGATTCGCTCGCGAAGTGCCGGAAGACGGATCTTAAAAACAGAAAGCCGGTAGTAAAGATCGGAACGGAACCGTTCATTCTGGGTTTCCTTTAATAAATCAAGGTTGGTAGCCGCAAGTATCCTGACATTCACATGAACCAGTTTGGTATCGCCAATCTTCGTGAAAGACTGGTCTTCAAGAACACGGAGAAGCTTTGCCTGGAGGTCGTAATGCATCTCTCCTATTTCATCCAGAAAAAGGGTTCCTTCATTGGCTTCCTCAAATAAACCCTTTTTATCTGACATGGCACCGGTAAATGCTCCTTTTTTATATCCGAACAGCTCTGACTCCAGAAGGTCTTTTGGAAATGCGCTGCAATTAACGGCAATNNGAATCGGCCGGGGCTACTTTTTCTGCAAGCAGGATGCTATCCTTTATTTCTTTGGATGTTCCCAGGATCTTGTCAAAGCTGTACCGGGTTTTCAGTTTCTTTTCCAGGTCGAGGATCCTGCGTTGCATACTGGATTTTTCAACTGCTCTTTCCACGGTCACAAGGATCTGGTCATCCCCATCGCCTTTGGTTATATAGTCAAAAGCGCCCAGTTTCATGGCCTGCACGCCATCCTGTATGGTGCCAAAGGCCGTGACCACGATGACCTCGCAATAAGGATAGTGTTTTTTTATCTTTTCTAGTACCTGCAAGCCATTCTCCCCGGGAAGCCTCATATCCGTAATCACCAGATGAATGGTAGGCTCTTGCTCCAGCACCAGGTATCCTTTCCTTGCATCACCTGCCTGGAATACCCTGAATCCTTCCAGTTCCAGGATCCTGGAGAGGGCGCCCCTGAGTTTTTCTTCATCATCAATAATCAGAATCGTTCCCCGCATACTCATCATAAGTTATTACTCATACTTTTCCATCCTCAATTCTCCATCCTCAATCCTCCATCCTCAATCCTCAATCCTCCATCCACAATTCTTCATTCTTTATTTTTCATTCTTCATTACTGCTGGTTCCTGCTGGCTAAGGCAATGAAATGAACCCAATCCCCATATGATCTTAACCGAATCGATGCCAACCACATCGCGGCCGGGAAAACATTGTTCGAGGATGGCTATGGCTTTATCATCTTCTTTGCACCTGTAAGTGGGAACAATGACTGAATGATTTGTCAGGTAGAAATTGGCATAGGAGGCAGGCAGCCGCTGGCCCTCATATACCACAGGCGGGGGCATGGGAAGTTCGGCAATATCCAGTTGTTTCCCATGCAACTCACGCAGGGTTTTCAGCAGTTTCAGGTTATCCTTCAGTGGTTTATGATTTGGGTCGGTTTTGTCATGTTCAACAACGGTCACTACTCCATCTTCCCGGAAGAACCGGGTCAAATCGTCAATATGGCCGTTGGTATCATCTCCATCGATCCCATCACCCAGCCAGAGAATCGACTCAACTCCATAATAATTCCGTAAATATTCCTCAATCTGGCCCTGGTTAAGGTGGGGATTCCTGTTTTTATTGAGCAAACAGGAAGTGGTTGTGAGCAAGGTGCCATTCCCGTTGACTTCAACAGCACCGCCTTCCATTACGATGCCGGGGTAAACTACAGGAATATCTAAGCATTTTGCGACAAGGCCCGGGATCTGCTCATCCAGGTTATGCGGATATTTATCACCCCATGCATTAAACTTCCAGCTAACAATCATCCGGGGCGATTTCGCTTTGGGATTTACAACAAATGACGCCCCATAGTCACGGCACCAGGCATCATTTGTGGGAAGGATAAAAAAATCTATCTTCGACATATCCTGGCCCGTTCTCGTGAGTTCGCTCCTGACCATCTCAAGAAGCCCTTTATTCCTGATATTGATACAAACCCTTTCCCCTTTTGCGATCTCATGGATGAACTGATGGTAGAAAGGAAATATGGCTGGCAAGGTCCCCGGCCATGAATAGGAATCGGCATGGGGATAACTGAGCCATGTCGCCCGGTGGGGTTCCCACTCTGCAGGAAACCGGTATCCCAGTTCTTTTGGTAATTTTAGTGTTTCTTTTTTCTTCTGCGGCATAAATTAATCTTCATCAATATACCGGTTGAGGATCGGCCCATAAGTGTCAATTCTCCGGTCGCGAAGGAAGGGCCAGTGTACCCTCACTTCATCAATTTTCCCGAAATCCAGTTCTTCCACATGCACTTCTTCATTTTCATGGCTGGCCTGGAACAGCAACTCCCCGTAAGGATCAGCAATAAAAGAACCACCCCAGAAATTTATGTCTTGTTCACGTCCTGTCCGGTTGACGGATACGACAAAAACTCCATTGGCAATGGCATGTGCTCTCTGGATGGTTTGCCATGCGGAATATTGCTGTTTGTTGATGGCTTCAGGCTGTGAAACCGCCCACCCGATCGCGGTCGGGTAAAATAAGATCTCTGCACCCATCAGGCTGGTGATCCTTGCAGCCTCAGGATACCATTGATCCCAGCAAACCAGTCCGCCGATGCGTGCATATTTTGTATAAAAAACGGAGTACCCGGTATCACCTGGCGTGAAATAGAACTTTTCATAATAACCGGGATCATCCGGAATGTGGTTTTTCCGATATTTCCCGAGAAAAGTTCCATCGGCATCGATAACGGCAAGAGTACTATGATAGATCCCCTTCGCCCGTTTCTCAAACAGGGAGGCAAGAAGAACCATGTTAAGTTCAGCAGCAAGGTCCTGGAACCGGCGGGTGGTTGGCCCGGGAACAGGCTCGGCAAGGGAAAAATTATCATAATTTTCCTCCCGGCAAAAATATTCAGATGCAAATAACTCCTGCAGGCAGATAATCTGGGCACCTTTCCCGGCTACATCTCTGATCAGGGTTACCGCTTTTTCGATATTAGCCTGCTTGTCAGCAACACATGCCATCTGAACCAGGCCTGTTTTAACTACTTTTCTTTCCATGCGGATCACTAATCGTTGATAAAGAATTTTTTGCAGTATTTTTTACCTTCATGCAGGATCTCCAGGACATATACACCCGTTGTAAATCCTTTATAATTCAGGATCCTCCGGCTTTTCATCACGGTTTCAGCAGGGGTGTTCACAACCACCTGGCCGGTCATATTGAAAAGCTGTATCCCTGTGGTTTCCGGCTTTTCAAAATCGAAATAAACAAGGATCTGTTGTTCCTCCCGGTCCTGGAAAATATCGATCCCTGCTGAAGGATCTTCCCGGTTGATGCCGGTGGTATAATCCAGGGAAATGTTATCGACATACAGCACGGTTCCGGCAGTCGGTGAATAGACGGCACTCGATATGGCAAGGATGTTAAAGGTATCAGGTTGTTCGGGGAGGATATAATTGATCCATGCATAGAAAGGAGTCCATACATTGACTGTATCATGGGTCGAAAACGCGCCGATTCCCACGGAATCTCTGGTCCCGTTATTCCATTTTGTAAACCCAATGCCGATTGCACAGCTGTCGCCACCCTTGGGCTGAAACTTGTAAAAACCTTTCAGGTGAGTGGGCTTGTCAGTTATGGGAACGCCCCCATTGATGGCAAAGGTCTGTGTGAAAATATTAATGGTTAGTTTTCCGAGTGTCACAACCCCCGGAACAATCAACGATGGCACTGTCAGCTGTTTCGACTCCAGCCTTGCAGAAAAACTTCCCGATTCATGATCGGTACTTTTGGTAACCACCGTGGTACCAAAGGGCAAGGCAAGTGCAATTGCCTGGTTTGGAGTATCCCAGAATTGGGGATTCTGATAACTGCCAGAGGTGATCCAGGTCTCAAAATCGCCGTTCGGCACCGGGGTTTGTCCTTGTAAATGGATGATGAGGAAGAATGAAAAAAGAGCAGTTACCGCAAAAAACCGTGTCATAGATTGATCTTTCTTAATAGAATGAAACGTTTTGATGAATGTGAGTTCCAAGAGCGGGTAAAGATAAACATAATCATAAAACGAAAAATAATTTTATCTTTGATAAAATTTCAACGGATGATGCCACATCACTGGCCGGTTAAGTTTTTCACACTTCTTCTTTACCTGTTCTTTTTCTTTTCGATAACAGCCTGTCCGCAAACTGCCGATTCCTGTGCACGATCATACGATAAAAAAATTGAAAAGAGCTACCATGAAGGGATTGACTTTTATAAAAAAAGTAATTACACAGAGGCAGTACGGATCATGAAGGGCATTGTCAATAAAGAGCCGGATTTTACAGATGCTTATTATGTGCTGGGGCTCTCTTATTTTAAACGTACAAATTCCAATTTCGGGGAAGCTGAGAAAAATTTCCTGAAGGTCATCGAATTATGTCCTTCCTATAATGTCTATGCCTATTATTACTTAGCAGAGATCTGTTACGGATCGGAGAAGTACGACTCGGCCATGCGTTATTGTGAGGCTTTCCTGAAAGATGTTGATAAGATCAAATCCGATAAGGATTATTCCCGGGCGGTCGATCTTCTGAAATATTCAAAGTTTTATCTTCAGATGACACACAACCCTGTACCTTTTGATCCAAAGGTTGTGGAAGGAATCTCGACTCCCGAAAACGAATACCTGCCCATTATTACTGCGGACAACCAAATGGCTTTTTTTACGCGGGAAATGAGAGTTGAGGGAGAAAAGAATACCCTGATCCAATCGGAAAAATACAAGGAGAAATTCATGTTCAGCCAGCTTCAGCCTGACGGGAAGTTCACACAGGGGGAGGAAATGCCTGATCCGTTTAATCTCAATGACAATGAAGGCGGAGCTACTCTGACGGTGGACAACAAAACGCTTTATTACACGGTATGCAAATACACCTTAAACCATACCTATTACAATTGCGATATCTATTATTCCGAATGGGTTGACGGCGAATGGACTCCGATCAAGAGTGTCAGCGATAAGATTAACCTGCCCACTACCTGGGAGTCACAGCCAAGCATATCGGCAGACGGGAAGACGCTCTATTTTATAAGTGATCGTTCGGGCGGATTTGGAGGTTATGATATCTACCGGTCGGTTAAGAATGATAACGGGGAATGGGGAACCCCAATAAACCTGGGGCCCAATATCAATTCTACCGGGAATGAAAAATCGCCCTTTATCCATCCCGATGGAAAAACACTCTATTTTTCTTCGGATGGATGGTTGGGACTGGGAGGATACGATATCTTCTATTCACGTCTCAAAGATGATGGAACCTGGTCGACCCCGGTTAACATCGGGTACCCGATCAATTCACCCGATGATGAAGTCGGCTTTTTCGTGAGCACGGATGGACAGAAAGGGTATTTTGCCTCCAACAAATTAAAAGGTGTGGGAGGATGGGACCTTTATTCCTTCGACCTTTACGACAAGGCCAAGCCGGGAAAAGTGCTGTTCGTTTCGGGAACGGTAAAGTCGGAAACCGAGACCGAGATGGCCCAAACCCGGATCGAGTTGAAAAACATGGAGACAAAAAAAATATCGGAGATCCCGCTTGATTCCATAACCGGGAAATATGTTGCAGTTGCGCCTTTCAACAATGATTATATTATGACGGTGAAAAAGGAAGGCTACGTTTATGAAACGCGTTACATTGCCAGGGCCGACAGTATTTACAGGATGCCGGCACACTTAGACCTCGAGATCCAGCAGATCGAGTTGAATAAATCATACCGCATCAACGATATTTATTTTGCCTTTAATTCCTTTGACCTGACCGGGGAGTCGCAAGCCGTCCTGGATCTTCTGATCGAATTCCTTGTAGAAAACCCTTCCATATATATCGAGATCCAGGGTCATACCGATAATATAGGGAATGATGCCGATAACCTGAAACTCTCTGCCAACCGGGCAAAATCGGTTTACAATTACCTTATCGCCAACAATATTGCTCCAAAACGGCTGACATACAAAGGCTATGGAAAAACCGTTCCGGTAGCATCCAACGATACCGAAGAGGGCCGCGCAAAAAACCGGCGGACCGTTTTCGTGATCATCCGGAAATGATGCCGGGATCAATCATTTCCAAGATTAATATCTTAATTGTTGATAATTTTATCTGGTAATTGCGTTATCTTCTCTTTTCTTACCTTATATTTGGCCTTGCATTGATGGTGGGGGAAAGGGCAGGTAGGAAGGTTGAAACTGAGATGTTTCGTTTTTTTCCTCATTATGATTGTCCAGGTTGGTTCTGGACAAAATTTTACGGGTTCAAATATGAGGGGCAGTTCCGCAGTCCCTCTTGATTTCAATGATTTTCCCAACCTCCTGGTTCCGGAAATGAATGTGCCCAAAAGCAATAGATCTTCATCCGGTGAATCAGGTGCAATGGATCCTGACCAAAGTTTTTTTGTCGGAAAGGGGCTCAACGGTGTGTACCTTGAGATCTCGATTCCGGTAGCATGGCCGGAGCCGGCGATAACTGAGGAACTGAGTCCGCGAACGGAATCAGATGGCTTTCATCAGGTTTGCCATTTCGATGGCAGCCAGCGCAGCATCAAATCCCCTATTCCCGCTTTTCGTACCGGCCCGTTCGATCGCCTGTTCGATGCTGTCGGTGGTAAGAATGCCGTAAATCACAGGTTTCCCAGTCTCCAGGCCGACATTTGCGATCCCTTTGGAAACTTCCGAAGCTACAAAATCGAAATGGGGCGTGGCGCCACGGATCAAGGTACCCAGACAGATTATTACATCGTACCGGTTTTCCTTTGCTGTAGCAAGCTTTTTTGCAAGTAACGGCAATTCGAATGCCCCGGGAGCCCATACCACGTCGATGTGTTTTTCATCTGCGCCATGACGACTCAGCCCATCGATGCAGCCGCTCAACAGCTTTCCGCTGATGAATTCATTGAAACGGGAGATCACAATGCCAAAACGCAATCCTTTGGCATCCAGTTTACCTTCAATTGTTCTCATTGTTTTTTTATTTGGTCTTACAATTTATTTTCATCTATGCATTAAATGGGTGCTCTTCATTAAAAGAGAGCATATGCCCCATTTTTTCTTTTTTTGTTTTCAGGTAGCGGATGTTCCTTATGTTCGATCTGACCTGGATCGGCACACGTTCTATGATCTCCATCCCAAAGCCTTCGATGCCGGATACTTTTTTCGGGTTGTTTGTCAATAACCGGATCTTCTTGATCCCAAGATCGGCAAGGATCTCGGCCCCGATCCCGTAGTCCCGCAGGTCGGCCGCAAAACCCAGCGCCTTGTTGGCCTCTACGGTATCCATGCCTTCATCCTGGAGGTTATAGGCACGCATTTTATTTACAAATCCGATCCCCCTTCCCTCTTGCCGCATGTAAAGAAAAACGCCCCTGCCCTGCTTGGCGATCAGTTTCATGGCATCGTTAAGCTGTTCACCACAGTCGCAACGAAGCGATCCGAAAACATCCCCGGTAAGGCATTCGGAGTGAACCCTCACAAGGACGGGCCCTCCATCCGAGATATCCCCTTTTACCAATGCCAGGTGATTTTCGTGGGTGATCTTACTGACGTAGCTGTATGCTTTGAATTCGCCAAACCGTGTAGGCATATCTACAACCGTCACCCGTTCAATGAGCGATTCGGTTTGCCGGCGGTAGATGATCAGGTCGGCAATGGTGATGATCTTGAGGTGATGTTTTTTGATATAATCCATCAATTGCGGTACACGTGCCATGGTTCCATCTTCATTCATGATCTCACAGATAACACCTGCGGGATAGAGTCCTGCCATTTTTGCCAGGTCGACAGAAGCCTCCGTATGCCCGGCCCTTACAAGAACTCCGCCTTCCCGGTATTCGATGGGGAAGATATGGCCGGGACGGGTAAAATCTTTCACTTTGGCCTCCGGATCCAGCACTTTGCGGATCGTAAGCGCCCGTTCCTGTGCCGAGATCCCCGTTGTGCATTCTGCTGCATCGATGGAAACGGTGAAGGCGGTGCGGTTAGGATCGGTATTTTTCACCACCATGCGTTCCACATTCAATTCTTCCAGCCTCTCGCGAATGATGGGCAGGCAGATCAGCCCGCCAGCATGTTTTGCCATAAAATTGACAATGGATGGCGTCACCTTTTCAGCGGCGATCACCAGGTCGCCTTCATTCTCACGGTCTTCATCATCCACAACCACCACCATCTTTCCTTTCCGGATATCTTCAATAGCTTCTTCGATTGTGTTGAATTTGAATTTTGTCATTGCATTGGGTATTAGGTATTGGGTATTAGGTATTGGGGGTTAGGTTCAAGGTTCAAGGTTCAAG
>PLMO01000190.1:10534-19206 GCA_003142515.1 Bacteroidales bacterium | reverse complement strand
TGCTGGGATGATAAGGATGTCCCACTGGCGCCTTTCGTCCGGCATCTGACAATAGAAAACCTGGAAGAGTACTTTTCAAAATTCCACGCAGGATTATACCACCCGCTGACTACACTTTCATTTGCCATTGACTATGCAACCGGCAATGGATCCGCTCTTCCCTTTCATATTACCAACCTGCTGCTTCATCTTGCCAATACCTGCCTTGTTTTTATCCTTATCAGGAGGCTTTTCAGGAATTTCAGCATAGCTTTAATGGTTGCATTGCTCTTTGGCATCCATCCGTTGCATGTTGAAGCAGTAGCGTGGATCACATCACGAAAGGACCTGCTTTATGTTTTCTTTTTTCTTGGATCCCTGATCTCCTACACGGTTTATCTTGATGGAGGAAACAAAAAACAACTCTATTTCCTGTCGCTGGTATTATTCCTTTTCTCCTGCCTGTCGAAAATACAGGCAGCAGTATTGCCGGTAGCGCTTTTCCTGGTCGATTATCTCCGGAACCGGAAATTATTTTCCAGGAAGAACATCCTTGAAAAGATCCCATTCTTCATCGTTGCAATTCTTTTTGGGATCATCAATATCATTGCCCAGAAAGGCTATGGTTACATCGACTACAAAGCTCCATATTCCATTGCAGAACGACAGATCATCTTTTGTTACGGGTTCGCCCAATATGTTTTCAAGATCCTGGTGCCGGGATCTATTTCTGTTTTTTATCCCTTTCCATTTCATCCCGGTCAAACACTTTCATTCGACTACTATTTATATCCATTGATCCTTCTGCTGTTCATCGCAGGAACTATATACCTGGTCTTAAGGTCGAAGAGAGCATTAATTTTTGGGTTAGGGTTCTTTTTCCTGTGTATTTTCCTGGTTCTGGTAATCAATAATTACCGGGAAACCATCATCACCGACCGGTACACCTACCTTGGTTCTGCGGGGATCTTTATCTTTATTACGGGAATAGGATATCATGCTTATCATCGGATGAAAAAATTTAAATGGATTATCCCTTCACTCGGAATTATTTATATCCTGGCCTGTTTCTGCCTTACGTTTGAACAAAACAGGTTATGGCATTCACCATCCCGGCTGATTGAATCTGCGCTGGGCCATTACCCGGATTCACCCATTTTACTCAATACAATGGGAAGCATGGCCATCGACTCGGGATCCTATGTGAAAGCGCTGACATACCTCGACAAAGCCATTGCGGCAGATAAAAATTATGCCTATGCCTGGTACCACAAGGGAATGGCAGAGAGTAAGCTGGAAAATTATTCACAGTCCCTGGATGATTTTTCTCATGCCATAACACTGAATCCTGCTTATATTGATGCTTACTTTGGAAGAGGAAATGTATACCGTGTCACCTGTGAATACCAGAAGGCATTGGACGAGTATTCCCTGGTGCTGATGATGAACCGGAATTATTTCGGTGCCTGGCAGGATCGTGCCATTGTGAAAGGAAATCTCAACGATTACAAAGGAGCCATTTATGACCTCGACCGGGCAATCGATCTGGATCCCACTTTTGGTGCATCCTATTATCTCAGGGGAATTGCAAAATTCGAAACACAGGTGAACGGCTGCGGGGATCTCAGGAAAGCCTTATCACTGAATTATCAGCCTGCACAAAAAGCATTGGACTACTATTGCCGATAAAGATTTTTTTACCAACCACACAGTGTGATCCCAATAGCCCACGGGTACAATTCCGGGCCCTGGTCTTTCTGGAACATCTGTGACACAGAGTAGTTTGCAAAAAAGTTCAGGAATGACCAGCCGATCCGCATGGTAGCATCCAGCTTGAAAGGATTAAGGTGATACTGACTTTGGGTCCTGGTAAATCTATTATCAACATAAACCGAACCGATATCTATCCCATTATCATCCTGCAGGTAATACGTTGTATATCTTGAATAAAATTTCTGTTTGGTGTAGGCGCAGAGCCGCACTCCACCTANNACGGAAAGTTTGTTCACTTTCATATCGGCTTTGTTCCCGTTCTGATCCACAAGCCGGTAAGCGACCAGTGCACTCGAATCATGAACCAGCAATGTGCTGTTTGAAAAATAATAATTGTTAAAGGTCAGACCCAGCCCCGAAGTAAGTCCGAAATGGTTTTTTGCAATGTTCAGGTTCAGTTCAACAGGGTTCAGGTTCACCGTCATCGAACGGGATGTGTTCAGGTCAAGATACCTTTGGCTTGAAGGAAAGTTCATGTTATGATCGCTATTGACATACCCGTTCCAGCCGAAGTCGATACCGGCCCAGTGACCGTTGTACTTGCCTTTACGGCACATAAAAGGACATCGACCCATATCCTTATGATGGTCATGATGGATGATGATGACGGTAGTGTCGTCACCGTGATGTTCAACCTTCACATTTTTCATACTGAATTCTTTTTGCTCCTTGTGGGAATCGCCTTTGTTCATGCCTTCATCTTGTGCATAGGAGACAGAAGCAAACAATAAAACAACGGAAATGGCCAGGAGCGACCTGGTAATCAGATTTATCTTTTTCATGCTTGTGATTTTAAAGATTAGTGAATATCAGACGAGAATAAATGAAAACCGTTACAAGAAAATGAAAAAAATCCTAATCGAGTTTGAGGACGGCGAGGAATGCTTTCTGTGGAACTTCTACATTGCCGATCTGGCGCATGCGTTTCTTTCCCTTTTTCTGTTTCTCGAGGAGTTTCCGCTTACGCGTGATGTCGCCACCGTAACATTTGGCGGTAACGTCCTTCCTGACGGCTTTTACGGTTTCACGTGCGATGATCTTCGCCCCGATGGCAGCCTGGATAGCAACATCATACTGCTGGCGGGGAATGAATTCTTTCAGCTTAAGACAGAACTTCCGGCCGAATTCATAGGCATTGTCGCGGTGAAGAAGTGTGGATAGTGCATCTACGGTATCACCATTCAGCAGGATGTCGAGTTTTACAAGGTCGGCTGGCTGATGTCCGAAGATATGGTAATCAAATGAAGCATATCCTTTGGAGATACTCTTCAGCTTGTCATAAAAATCGAAAACGATTTCGCCTAGCGGGAGTTCGACAGTCAGTTCGATCCGGTTGGTTGTGAGGTAAACCTGGTTTTTCAGAACACCACGTTTATCAATGCAAAGTTTCATGATGCCGCCCATATATTCTGCACGGGTGATGATGTTGGCATGGATGTAAGGCTCTTCGATATGATCGATAGCCGTGGGTTCAGGCAATCCGGATGGATTGTGTACTTCGATGATCTCGCCCTTGGTGGTATAGACTTTATAAGAAACGTTGGGAACCGTGGTGATCACATCCATGTCGAATTCACGATCGAGGCGTTCCTGGACGATCTCCATGTGAAGCAACCCGAGAAAACCACAGCGGAATCCGAATCCAAGGGCAGCGGAAGATTCCGGCTCAAAGGAAAGCGATGCATCATTCAGTTTCAGTTTGTCGAGCGAGTCACGCAGTTCTTCATAATCGTCCGCATCCACAGGGTAAATTCCCGCGAAAACCATCGGTTTAACCGCGGTATATCCTTCGATCCCTATTGCGCAGGGGCGGTCAAAATGGGTAATGGTGTCGCCGACCTGGACCTCTTTGCTGCTCTTGATCCCGGAAATGATGTAGCCTACATTGCCCGCACTTAAACTGTTCCTGGGTTCCTGTTTCAGCCGCAGCACCCCGATCTCATCAGCGTGATAATCGGTTCCCGAATGGAAAGATTTCACGTGGTCGCCTTTCCGGAGTGTTCCATTCATGATCCGGAAATAACTTACGATGCCACGGTAAGAATTGAAAACCGAATCAAAGATAAGCGCTTGCAGCGGGGCTTCAGGGTCTCCCGTGGGTGCCGGGATCTTGTGAATGATATCGTCCATGATGCGGTCGATGCCAGACCCCATTTTTGCACTGGCCTCTATTATATCGTCACGATCGCAACCCAGCAGGTCAACGATCTGGTCCTTTACCTCTTCCACCATGGCATTATCCATGTCAATCTTATTCAGTACCGGAATGATGGTAAGGTTATGATCAATTGCAAGGTACAAATTGGAAATAGTCTGAGCCTGGATACCCTGGGTCGCATCAATCACCAACAAAGCGCCTTCACAGGCTGCAATAGCGCGGGAAACTTCATAGGAAAAATCAACGTGACCGGGAGTGTCGATCAGGTTGAAAACATAATCCTGGCCTTCGGACCTGTAATTCATCTGGATCGCGTGGCTCTTGATGGTGATGCCTCTTTCACGCTCCAGCTCCATGTCATCCAGCACCTGCTCCTGGAAATCCCGCTCGGATATGGTATGTGTAAGTTCAAGCAAGCGGTCGGCCAGGGTTGACTTACCATGATCAATATGGGCAATGATACAGAAGTTACGTATATTTTTCACGGCTGCAAATATACAACTTTGCCGGAATCCTTATTTCCCGGATTGCAGGAGAAGATGAATATTTTACACTCCCGAAAGAAGCCGGGAATCATGGAAAGATCACCGGAGAATAGTCACGGCACCCTTGAGAATCACTTTCTGGTTACCACACAGAGCCATCACATAAACCTCGCAAACGTAATAATATACCCCATCGCTGCAAGGCTGGTGCGTATTCTTGTCCCTGCCATCCCAGTTGATTTCCGGATCAGTGGTAGTATAAACCTCTTTACCCCACCGGTCGAAGATCTTCATGTCCAAATGATCGATCGATGAAAATGTCTTCCGTGGATGGAATACCTGGTTTTCGAGAATTTCGCCTCCGTTTGGAGTAAAGACATTTGGCAGCCAGTAGTCACAGATGTTGTAGTTAATACAGACTTTGTTGCTGAGAACACTTCTATTTCCTGCCGAATCCACGGCGATCACTGCATAACAGCCGGTAACGGAATTGTCCTGACTGTGGTGATAAATTGTATTATTGATATTGTTCAATGAGTCAAGCAGTGAAAGCTGCCCATCGCTGCACCGGCTGTAATAAATATAATATTTAATGATGTCGGAAGAACAGGAATCGATGAGGTTCTTCCAGCTCAGAATGTTGATCGCACGCTCACAATCGGTACTGTCGGTTAGTTGCGGAGGGCAAGGCGGTATATTATCAATGGGTGTTCCGCAATTGACCTGGGAGAGGTTGATCAGAGGATGTGCAAACCCCGGGGCAGAATACGATCCGATGCATCTGATGTAATAACAATATTCTGTCCCGTTTCGCAGCTTATTGTCGTCATATGCCGGCGTGGTGGCCGAACCGATCGAATCGAATAATCCTGTAAGAAGATTCTTACGATAGACTACAAACAGGTAGTTGGTCCATGGAACATCATTATTCCAGCGCAGTTTAAGTTTTTTATCTGTAGGAATAATGTTTAGAAAGATGGAGGAGGCAACTTGTGATGAACCGATCAGGAAACGGTTGCCAGGTGTGATATTGTAAAGGTCGATACGGTATTTGTATAAGTTCTGAAACGTATTCAGGATTGACTCGGTATAGATCGTATCATTCAGGTCGGAGAGGGAATCCACGGGTAAGTATTGGCCGGGATTTGAAGGAATGGACCGGTAGATAATATATTTATAGGGTCCCGGAGCCTGGATGGTATCTATTTCTGTGGGTTTTGACCAGACCAGGTAGATCGACCCAGCGGATGCGTCGGTTGCAGTCACACTCACATTGGTGATTACGGCAACATCTTTCTTCAGGTGGGCGCAAGCTTCATTGGATGCATAGCTTTCAGCCTTATCGGAATAAAAGGCAACGACCATATAGCAATACCTGATTCCCTGTGTTAACCCGGTTCCCTGGTTGTTGTCGGTGTAACTGGTCCTGGTAATATCATCGATCCTGTCGATTTTATCATATCCAAGATAAGGAGGCACTCCGGTCTGGCAATATCCATGATGGTAGCCTGTTGAATCTGTTTTCCGGTAGATGTAATATCCGCTCGCATTCTGGCAGGCATAGTTATCCCAGTTGAGTGTGATGGAGGTTCCCAGTGATATGGCTGTAAGGTTCAGGGGTGCGGGACCGACGACCTTGATCTGCATGGAAGTTATATCGACAAGATGAACCGGGGTACCATTGTCTTCAGCCCTGAAGAATACCTGGTAAGGTTGCTTTTTCACGTGATTGCAAATGGTAGGCCAGGTAAAGATAGTTGTGACATGTCCCGACCCGGTAGCAGGGTTTGGATAAACCGAAGCCGGATGATCGGTCAGAATGAAAGGTTGTCCGATTCCGGTAAGTGTAAGGGCTGTGCTGTCAGGATCATAAGCTCTCACAGGAAAGGTCAGGGTTGTCCCGGCTTCCACGCAAGTATCTTTTAAAGGTTCAATCACAGGAGGCTTGTTGTTGCAGGCTGTGATGATGATCTGCATATCTCTCTCCACGCTGCCGATCTTAACCCCGTTTCTCCATTCCTCGACCAGGATGGCAATGTTGTATTCTCCCTGCTGGGGCGGGCTGTCCCAGAAAAAATCACCGGTGATGGAATCCAGACGGAGGGTGTGAGTTGCCGGTGGCAGTGTATAACCCGGGATAACCTGGCCTTGATCTCCGCGGCAGGGGACAAGCCGGTAAGAGAGGCTGTCGCCATCCGGATCGTAGGCTCCGGGGTTATGGTAAAAGGGTTGATCCACACAGCCATTATCTACAGGAGGAATCAGCAGGATGGGTGAATTGTCGTATCCCCCGAGAAAAGGGCTGATGAGGAGTTCAGAGTAGATGTATAAAGGAACATTGATCGAATTCGGGATGTTCAGGATCCCTCCATTCCGGTTGGGGTCTTCACAGGAGATGATGAAATCGCCGGGCCCGGTAAAGGTATGCTGTCCTATGTAGCGGTTATAAGTGATATCATTGGGAAGATTGGTTTCTTCCACCCTCGGGATCTGGCTGGTAGAGGCATCATCCCAATCGATGGTGAGAAAATCGCGGTACGCATTGGCAGGGCTGGGTGTGAATGTATACGAGATAAGGGTAACCTCATAGGTCAATCCTGAAAGGTGACGAAAAAAGATCTCTGCAGCCCTCTGGTGGGTTGCAAAAGAAGAGAAAGGAAGGCAGGTGACCGTAGTCAGAAAAAAGAAGAAAAACAACTTACGGAATAAAGATGTTGCCATAGCCAAACCGTATGAACAGAAATTTCATTCAAAAGTAATAAAAATCACTGTTGTTGAAACTGCCTTATCTTCTATTCATATGATTTTTCCTTTAACTTTGTAAACTGATCGGAAATAGCCAGAAAACAGATGTATACAATCAATGCCGAAACGGAAAAAAAGGAGATCCTGAAACGGTATCGCGGATTATTGCGTGTTTACAAACCCAAGACGCCTAAAGATAAGAAACAGGCACGCCGCGCATTTGACATGGCTGTGAATGCTCACAGGGATATGCGCAGGAAGAGTGGGGAGCCTTATATTTATCACCCGATCAGCGTGGCAACCATCGCAGCCGGGGAGATCGGCCTGGGCACCACCTCCGTGGTTTGTGCCTTGCTGCATGATGTAGTGGAGGATACCGAATATACGCTGGAAGACATCCGCGGATTGTTCGGGGAAAAAGTTGCTTCCATCATTGATGGCCTCACCAAGATCAAAGGGATCTTTGACCAGCGAACCACATCGTTACAGGCAGAAAATTTTAAACGCCTGCTTATAACACTTTCCGACGATGTCCGCGTAATCCTCATCAAGCTGGCCGATCGCCTGCATAACATGCGGACACTGGATGCAATGGCGACGGAGAAACAACTGAAAATTGCTTCGGAAACCATCTACCTGTATGCCCCGCTGGCACACCGTCTCGGCTTGCATGCCATTAAGAGTGAACTGCAGGACCTGGCGCTGAAATACACCGAGCCGGAAGTGTATGTCTCCATCTCCAACAAACTGAAAGAATCGGAAAAAGGACGTTCCCGCTTCATCAATAAATTTATCTATCCCATAAAGAAGAACCTTGCCAGCCAGGGGATCAACTACACGATCTCTGCGCGGGCTAAATCAATCTATTCCATCTGGGAAAAGATGAAGACGAAAGAGGTTTCCTTCGATGAGATCTACGACATTTTTGCCATCCGTATCATCATTGATGCACCCCTTGAAACTGAAAAATCGGATTGCTGGAAAGTATATTCGGTCATCACCGATTATTACCGCCCGAACCGGGACCGTTTGCGTGATTGGATATCAATCCCCAAAGCCAACGGCTATGAAGCATTGCATACCACAGTCATGAGCCATACAGGACAATGGGTCGAGATCCAGATCCGGTCACAAAGGATGGATGAGATCGCCGAGAAAGGATATGCTGCACACTGGAAATACAAGGATTCGATGAAACTCAACAGCCGGCTGGATGACTGGCTCGACCGTATCCGGGAAATGATCGAAAGTCCTGATACCGATGCACTCTCTTTTATCGATGATGTAAAAGGCTACTTTTTTCTGGATGAGATCACGGTGTTTACTCCCACAGGTGAACTCCGCACCCTGCCTGCAAATTCTTCAGTGCTCGACTTTGCCTATGCCATCCATTCAGAGATCGGGACGACTTGTATCGGTGCCAAGGTCGACAAGAAGCTGGTTCCCATCAACCATATGTTGAAAAACGGGGAACAAATTGAGATCATCACATCGAAAAACCAGACCCCAAAGGATGAATGGCTGAATTATGT
>PLMO01000190.1:0-10526 GCA_003142515.1 Bacteroidales bacterium | reverse complement strand
ATCCGGAAATTTATTACCATCAACAATATCTCCACCCTGATGGACCTCTATTATGCTATTGCCCAGGACAGGATAGGGCAGAAAGAGGTCAAGTTCTTTGCTGCTTCGGCCATGAAACCGGGATGGCTTAATTTCATGATTCACCCCATGCGGAAAACGCACAAAGACGAGGTATCACACAAAGATCCGGGGCCAGGATTGGTGAATGGCGATCCAAAAACAGAACTATCTGCCGTACGGAGCATGCATCAGCTGGGATACGAGATCTCCACCTGTTGTAACCCGATCCCGGGAGATGAGATCATTGGTCTTTATCTGTCGCCAGACAAACCCATCCAGATACACCGGACCAAATGCACCAAGGCGCTCAAGCTGATGGCCAGTTACGGAAACCGGGTTGTCAAGATCGACTGGAAAAACCAGGAATCCATCTCGTTCCAGGCAGGGATAAAAATTTCGGGACTGGATAAATTTGGAATGATCAGGGATATCTCAAAGATCATTTCCAACGAGCTGAACCTGAATATCAAATCCTTTCACCTGGAAGTAAAGAACGGCCTTACGGAAGGAGAGGTCATACTGTATGTAAGGGATACTGATACCCTGAATCAACTGCTGAGCGACCTTCATAAAATCGATGGAATTAAGAAAGTTGCCAGGATGGATTAAAAAACTATTTTTATTTGTTCTAAATACATGTGAATTATGTAACTTTATAGCAAATTTCCCAATATGACGAAGAAAACCGCTGAAGACACATTTGAAACGATCCGTAAAATCTTTACCGAGTATCTCGAAAAACACGCTCATCGCAAGACTCCGGAGAGATATACCATCCTGAAAGAAATTTTTGCCACCGATGGCCATTTCGACATCGAGTCGCTTTACATCCGGATGAAAAATCATAAATACAGGGTTAGCAGGGCCACCTTGTACAATACAATCGAATTATTGCTGGATTGCGGGTTAGTTACCAAGCATCAGTTCGGAACAAATTACGCCCAGTTTGAAAAATCCACGCTGATCCAGCAACACGATCATTTCATCTTCATTGATTCAGGGGATGTTATTGAATTTTACGACCCCCGTATCGAGGAGATAAAGAAATACGTGGAAAACCTCTTCAAAGTCGAAATTGCAAATTATTCACTGACTTTTTACGGAAATTCCAAACCGAAGAAGTAAACCTCACCGCTTATGAAGGTCGATGTAATCCTGGGATTACAATGGGGGGATGAAGGGAAAGGTAAGATCGTTGATGTCTTCACTCCGCATTATGACATTATTGCCCGTTTCCAGGGTGGCCCCAACGCAGGCCATACCATTGAATTTGATGGGAAGAAATTTGTCTTGCATACCATCCCTTCCGGGATCTTTCACCGGTCCACGCTCAACCTGATCGGTAACGGTGTGATCATCGATCCCTTTATTTTCATCAGGGAAATAGATAAACTGGCAGAAGCCGGTATTCATGCAGAAGAAAACCTGCTCATCTCAAACCGGGCACACCTCATTCTTCCGACCCATCGCATGCTTGATGCAGTTTCTGAATCCCTGAAAGGACAAGCAAAGATCGGATCCACGCTGAAAGGAATCGGCCCGACTTACACGGATAAATTTGCACGGAATGGGCTCAGGGTTGGCAACCTGAACGAAAAAGATTTCATGGAACGCTACCGTGCATTAAAGGAAATACACCTTCACACTCTCGGCTCTTATTCTGCCGATCTGGACAGTTTCCTCCTCGACGGGCTTTCTTTTGAAACATATGAAGAAAAATGGTTCGAAGCTATCGGCCAGATGAAAGGCTTCCGGATGGTGGAAGGTGAGCAGTTCCTGAATAAAAGCCTGGATGAAGCCAAAAGCGTAATGGCTGAAGGAGCGCAGGGAACCTTGCTGGATGTGGATTTCGGTTCCTATCCTTTTGTCACTTCCTCCAATACCATTGCTGCTGGTGTCTGTAGCGGACTGGGGATATCACCCCACCGGATCGGCAGGATCTACGGGATATTCAAGGCATATTGCACACGGGTTGGTTCTGGTCCTTTTCCCACCGAACTTATGGATGAAACCGGTACCATCCTCCGGCGAAACGGAAATGAATTCGGTTCCACGACCGGACGCCCGCGTCGTTGCGGATGGCTGGACCTTCCGGCATTGAAATATGCCATCATGCTCAACGGAGTGGATACCCTGGTCATGATGAAAGCCGATGTGCTGAATACCTTTGAGAAGATCAAAGTTTGCAGTCAATATAAGAAAGGCGGACAGGTCCGGGATGAATTTCCCTTTGAATTGTCAGAAGATACCCTGGAACCGGTTTACAAGGAATTGAGCGGATGGAACCTGCCGCTGAATAACATCGAATCTTTCGATGCACTTCCTGATCCATTATCAGAATATATAAGGTTTATTGAGAAAGAAACAGGAATCCCCGTAGACATGGTTTCCATCGGCCCTGACCGGGTTCAAACACTGAAACGATAGGGATTACAGCCGGCGTTTAATTTCGATTTCTTCGTATCCTTCGATGATATCACCTACCTTTATGTCGTTGAAATTATCAATGTTGAGGCCGCATTCGTAGCCCGACAAGACTTCTTTCACATCGTCCTTGAAGCGCTTCAGGGATCCCAGCGTACCGGTATAGACAACAATACCATCGCGGATGACACGGATCCTGGTGTGGCGTGTTACTTTGCCGTCAAGCACATAACAACCGGCTACCGTTCCAACCTTGGTGATCCTGAAAATATCCCGTACCTCGATGTTGCAGAGTATCTTTTCTTCAATTTCAGGAGACAGCATCCCTTCGATAGCGGCTTTGATCTCTTCGATCGCCTGGTAGATAATGGAATATAACCGGATGTCGATCTGCTCCTGTTCTGCCAGTTTCCTTGCGCTCAGGGAAGGACGTACCTGGAATCCGACAATGATGGCATTGGATGCCGATGCCAGTAGGACGTCAGATTCGGTGATGGCTCCTACCGATTTGTGGATCACCGAAACCATAACCTCTTCGGTCGACAGTTTCAGCAATGAATCGGAAAGCGCTTCCACAGATCCATCGACATCGGCTTTGACAATCAGGTTCAGTTCTTTGAAATCGCCGATGGCAATACGGCGCCCGATTTCGTCCAGGGTGATGTGTTTCTGCGTACGGATGCCCTGTTCACGTTGAAGTTGAAGCCGTTTATTGGCAAAGGCCTTGACTTCTTTCTCATCAGTCATCACGTTGAAGATATCGCCTGCCTGGGGAGCTCCATTCAATCCGAGCATCAACAGGGGAGTGGAAGGCCCTGCTTCACGGATCGACTGGTTCCGTTCGTTGTACATGGCTTTCACTTTTCCATAAGTAGATCCGGCCAGCACCATATCACCGATCTTCAGTGTACCGTTTTGAACCAATAGTTTTGACACATATCCCCTCCCTTTGTCCAGCGAAGATTCGATCACCGTGCCGAGGGCAAGACGTCTCGGGTTGGCCATAAGGGTAAGCATTTCAGCTTCCAGCATGACTTTGTCGAGCAGAATATTAACATTCGTACCTGTCTTCGCCGAGATCTCCTGTGACTGGTAATTGCCTCCCCAGTCTTCAACCAGGATGTTCATTTTCGAAAGCTCTTCCTTTACCTTTTCAGGATTTGCGTTTGGCTTATCGATCTTGTTGATGGCAAATACAATAGGAACCTGTGCCGCCAAAGCATGATTGATGGCCTCACGCGTCTGGGGCATGACGCTGTCGTCGGCTGCAATGACAATGATAACAATGTCGGTTACTTTTGCTCCCCTTGCACGCATGGCTGTGAAAGCTTCATGGCCGGGAGTATCGAGAAAAGTGATGGATTTTCCGTTCTCCAGCTGCACCTCGTAAGCACCGATATGCTGTGTGATCCCTCCGGCTTCTCCGGCAACCACATTCGATTTACGGATATAGTCGAGTAATTTTGTCTTCCCGTGGTCGACATGGCCCATGACCGTTGCAATAGGTGGACGGGGTATCAGGTCTTCCGGAGCATCTGTTTCCTCTAAATTGGATATGGCTTCCTGCACATCAACGCTGACAAATTCTACCTGGTATCCAAACTCATCGGCGACCAATGTTAGGGTTTCGGCATCCAGTCGCTGGTTGATGGAAACAAACAGTCCAAGTGACATACAGGTGGAGATGATATTGGTGACAGGAACGTTCATCATTGTTGCCAACTCATTGGCGGTAACAAATTCCGTTACCTGGATGACCTTCTTGCCTTCTTCCATCTTTTCCTGCTCGTGCTGCATCTGTTGGCTGACGGCTTCCCTCTTTAGTCTGCGGTATTTAGATGTTTTGGATTTTCCGACAGGACCCAGCCTTGCCAGTGTTTCCTTGATCTGTTTTTGAATATCTTCCTCGCTCAGCTCCGGTTTAACTGTTTCCCTATATCCACCTTTCCTGGAATGGGACTTACTTTTTACGTGATCGGCTTGTACTGTAGTTGTAGTTTCAGAGGTCAAAGGTGTGCCCATCTGCTTCTTGATCCGCTTACGTTTCTTCTTCTTTCCTTTTACGGTTTCGTCGGATGAAGATGCAACCGGTTTTTTCTTATCCACGGCTTTCCTGGGCTCAGGAAGTTTCATGGTGCCGAGGATGGTGGGGCCTACCAGGTTAATCTTTTCCCGTGGAAGAAAATTATCCGCCACTTTGGGTATTTCTTCAAGAAGTTCTTCAATGATTTCGAATTCTTCCGCAATGACTATAGGAGTTTCGATAACGGACTCAACCGGCTTTGATTCAATGGGTTCCGTCAGAAGTTCTTCAATTGGTTCTTCCACTTTCTCCTTTTTACCCTTCCCTTTCTTCGACGATTTTCTTTTTACGGTATCTATGTCGAGTTTCCCAACGATCGTGATTCCGGGAGATTTTTTTTCCGGTATTTTCTTACTTCCGGCATCCGGTTTTTCAACCGGTTTAGCAGCTTCAACGACTTCTTGTTCAGTTTTTTTCTTTGCAGTTTTCGCCGCTTTTTTCTTTGCTGTCTCAACCGGTATTACTTCTTTTTTGGCTACCGGAGTAACTGCTTCTGCAGGGGTTTTGGTTTTAGTTGGTTCTTTTACCGGTTTTGGCGTTTCCTTTATGGGAAAAGCTTCCTTTTTCTTTTCTTCTTTCAGAACCTCTTTTACCTGGAGTTCCGAAACTTTCTTTTGTGTATCGAAAAGTTTTGTATTGTATTCGAGCGCTGCATTCTTGATGTACAAAGGCTCATCCAACTCTTTTTCCTTATCCTTTGAAGTCAGCCGTTTATCATCAATGGTAATGGTTTCATGCTGAATAAAATGCAATCCGATCTTTTTGGCCTCTTCCTTGACGTGTTTTTCCGTGGCAAATTCCTTCATCAGGAGGGTGTACATCTCCTGCGAAATCTTGCTGTTGGGATCCTTTTCAACGGTAAATCCTTTTTTCAAAAGGAAATCCACGACGGTAGAAACCCCAATATTAAACTCACGTGCAGCCTTACTAAGCCGGATTATTGTTGCGCCTTCACTCATAGATTTTGGCTCAGGCCCTTTTTTGAAAGGGCATGTAAAATTAAGATATTTTATTCAAACTCTGCCTTTAAAATACGGACGACCTCATTCACTGTTTCTTCCTCAAGATCAGTACGGTTAACAAGTTCCTGTACATTAAGGTTTAAAACACTCTTTGCAGTATCACAACCGATGGTTTTTAATTCATCGATGATCCACTGATCGATCTCATCTGAAAACTCCTGAAGGTCAACATCTTCATTATCCACATCGGTATCCCTGTATACATCAATCTCATAGCCGGTCAGTTTACCGGCAAGTTTTATGTTAAAACCGCCTTTTCCGATGGCGAGGGAAACCTGGTCGGGTTTCATGTAAACATCGGCTTTCTTGTTCGGTTCATCGATCACTATGGAAGTAATCTTGGCAGGGCTCAATGCCCGCTGGATATACAATGAAGAATTGGTGGTGAAATTGATCACATCGATGTTCTCGTTTTTGAGTTCACGAACGATCCCGTGGATCCTTGATCCTTTCATCCCCACACAAGCGCCAACCGGGTCGATGCGGTCATCGTACGATTCAACGGCCAGTTTTGCCCTTTCACCGGGTACCCTGACAATATTTTTGATGCTGATCAAACCGTCATAAACCTCCGGAACTTCCGATTCAAAGAGCCGTTCTAGAAAAACGGGAGAAGTTCTTGACAAGATAATCACCGGGTTGTTGTTGTTCATTTCCACTTTGGAAACCACGGCGCGGATAGTATCGCCTTTACGGTAAAAATCGGAAGGGATCTGTTCTGATTTTGGCAGGATCAGTTCGATGCTTTCATCATCCAGGACGAGTATCTCTTTTTTCCATACCTGGTAAACTTCACCGGAAACGATTTCCCCGATCTTCTCCTTGTATTTACGGAATATATTGTCTTTTTCATATTCCTGGATCTTTGAGATCAGGTTTTGGCGGATGGCAAGGATCTCACGACGTCCGAAGTCGAGAAGTTTTATTTCTTCGGAAAGCTCTTCGCCTACTTCAAAGTCGGGTTCCGTTTTCATGGCTTCCGATAAGGCAACCTGTGTATTCGGATCTTCAACTGCACTATCATCCACGATGATGCGGTTTCTCCAGATCTCCAGATCTCCCTTGTCGATGTTCACAATGATATCAAAATTATCGGACGAACCGAATCTTTTTGAGAGCATGTGTTTGAAAACATCCTCGAGGATGCGCATCATGGTTTCGCGGTCGATGTTCTTGAATTCTTTAAATTCCGAAAAGGTTTCGACTAAATTGATATGTTCCATTTTACCAGATGATTATTTTCCGAATTTGACAATTACTTTTGCTGTTTTTATTTCTGATAACGGAAGGCGTGTATTGTTCCGTTTGTTTTCTTTTTTATGTTTTTTTATCGGATGTTCAAGTTCCAGGAAGTTTTCATCCACCATTACAAGGTTCCCGGTAATATTTTTTCCATCGGTTGTGACAACATCCAGCTCTTTCCCGATATTTTTCTGGTACTGCCGCAACATCTTCAGCGGACGGTCGATACCGGACGAAGAAACGGTAAGATCGTAATCTTCATTATCGCGGTTCAGGTTGCTTTCGATGGTGTGACTTATCTCCTGGCAATCCCCAATGGTGATACTGGTATCGCAGTCAAAATAGATGTAAATCCTGTTCGTTGGCTGAATCACAATATCGATGAGGAATTTATCCGTTCCCGAAAAGAGCTCCTCCACCATGGGTTGTATCATTTCCTTCGAGATCATAAGCGTGTTTTATCAATAAAATAGGGGACGTTGGTCCCCTCAAAATTTCTTCTACAACGAATGCACAAGTGCATATTCGGCTGCAAAGATAACATAATTTATTGAATATGAAAAAAAATCTAATAAGACAGACAGAATACGATTCCTGATGCGCATTAGGAATAATCCTGAAAAAGTNNCAAGCCAATTGTTTTCCCAGGATAATAAAGAAATCAGGATTCCGCTTATTGGGGAAACGGCACCCTCTTTTACAGCAGAATCCACCAATGGCAAAATTACATTCCCCGATGATTATTATGGGAAATGGAAGATCCTTTTCAGCCATCCGGCTGCATTTACCCCGGTTTGTTCCTCTGAATTGATTGAACTTGCCGAGATGCAGAAGGACCTGGATAAACTGGATACGAAAGTCATCGTCATATCAACTGATGGATTAAATAGCCATATTGCCTGGAAAAAATCAATGGAAGCTATCCGTTACAATGATCAAGAGACACCTAAAATTAACTTTCCCCTGATATCCGATAATACCCTGGAGGTTTCCAAAAAGTATGGGATGATCCATTCCTACAGCAGTACTACCCGGGATATACGGGGTGTATTTATCATCGATCCGAACGACAAGATCAGGGCCATCTTCTTCTACCCGATGAATGTGGGAAGGAACATGGATGAGATCAAAAGGACCGTAATGGCCCTTCAAATGGCCGACGGGAAAAATGTATTGACCCCTGCTAACTGGATGCCCGGCGGGGAAGTCCTGATCCCCAGCCCTAAAACAGAAGCCGATGCCGATAAACTGGCTGCAAAAAAGGATCCCGACCTTCGAGAACTTGCTTGGTACATGTGGTTCAAAAAGGTGAGATAAGGTTTTCTTGAAGATATAAGAAAAAAAAGTTTGAACAGACAGTAAACAATATTGCTGTCCGTTTTATTTATTTTTTACCTTTGACCCATTGAACAAAAAAGTCAAATAGTTGGGAGATGGTTTCAATTTCACATACAGGTGACAATACGGAAAAACATCAGCAAATCCTGGTAGAAGCGAGGAAGTGTTTTGGTCTCCATGGCTTTGAACATACCACAATGAATGAGATTGCATCCGGGGTCTTTCTGTCGAAATCGTCACTTTACTATTATTTTCCGGATAAGGAAATCCTTTTTAAAGGTGTTATAGAAGCAGAGCAGGAGGAATTTTTCAACCAGATGATAAAACGGTTGGAAGAACTGGCCACAGCCGAACTCATGTTGAATGAGTTTGTCCGTATCCGGCATGAACATTTTAAAAAATTCATCAACCTGAGCATTTTCCGGTTTGCCGATTTCCACAAGATAAAACCTCATGTGAAAGAAACGTTCAGCCGCTTCAAGGAAAGGGAAACAGGGATGATTGAAGCCATCCTGGTAAAAGGGAGAAATTCCGGGACATTTATCTGCAAAGACCCCGCCACAACTGCTGCATTATTCCTTGAGGTTTTACAAGGATTGCGTATGGTTGTGATGCAGAACCATGACTATCATGAACTGAGCCAGGAAGATTACAACCGGATTGAAGAAAAACATCTTTCTTTCATCCGGTTATTTATAATAGGATTAAAAAATGATTCGTATGAACAATCCGATCAAAAACAAACTATTAAATCATTATGAATACACCAGAGAATAAGGGTAAAAAGAAAGGCACAAAGATCCGTGCTTACATTGCTTTGGCGCTTGTCGTCACCGCATTGGTTGTTTTCGGCTGGCGATGGTATCTACAATATACCTCGTATTATTCAACCGATGATGCGTATATCGATGCCGACAAGGTAGCGGTTAGCTCGAAGATCCTCGGTCGCATAACTACCATTAATGCCGATGAAGGCGACAGTGTCAGGATGGGCCAATTGCTGGTGAGTCTTGATAGCAGTGACCTTTACGCCCAGAAACTGCAGGCAAAAGCCGCCCTGGACCAGGCTTTTTCTTCGGTGGAACAGGCCAAAGCCCGCTATGAACTGGATCAGAAAAGCGAAGTGGTGCAGGAGATCAGCCTGGCAAGGGCTAATGAAGATTTTGACCGTGCTTCTTCCCAGTATGAAGGAAAGGTGATCTCGAAAGAACAATTTGATCATACGCAGAAAACCTTTGAATCGGCAAAAGCCATGCTGGATGCTGCAAAAGCCCAGATGGAGGTAAGTAAAGCACAAATCACATCTGCGGAAAGCACCACGAAAACGGAAGCAGCCCAGATCGTTATCCTCGAAACCTCCCTGAGAAATACACGGATTTATGCTCCCGGCAGCGGGCGTATCGCAAAACGGTGGCTTCTTCCCGGCGATGTGGTTCAGCCGGGACAACCTGTATTTACGATTACCCGCGATTCTTTATTTTATGTCATGGCCTATTTTGAAGAGACCAAAGTATCCGGGATTTATAACGGGAAAAAGGCGGAATTCACCGTTGATGCTTTCCCGGGAATGAAATTATCCGGGAAAGTGATCAATGTAGGATCCAACACTGCCGCGCAATTTTCACTGATACCACCCAATAATGCTTCCGGAAACTTCACAAAAGTTACCCAGCGCATCCCGGTCAAGATCTCCATCGATGATTTAAAAAAAGAACCGGGCAATCCTCCTTTCCAATTTGCTGCGGGCATGTCGGTACTGGTTAAGATCATAAAATAATGACGCACAGATTTCCCGGTATAAGTCACTTTCGCGATTTCATCCGTGAACAGAGCGCGACGTTCGATACGACGAGTCCCTCCTATAAATGGTGGTTGCTTGCAAATGTGATGATCGGAACGTTCATGGCCGTGCTCGATGCCACTATCGTCAATGTCGGACTTCCGAAGATCATGGCTTCATTTGGGGTTGGCCTCGACAAGATAGAATGGGTATTGACTGCATACATGCTTGCTCTGGCAGTAATGCTTCCGACCTCAGGATGGTTGGCCGACCGGTTCGGATACAAGCGGGTTTATTTTCTCGGATTGTTCCTGTTCACACTAGGGTCCTTCCTGTGTGGCATTTCCCCCAACGAAAATGTCCTGATCTTGTCGCGTGTGATCCAGGGACTGGGAGCCGGCTGCCTGATGCCGGTGGGTATGGCGATCATCACACGGGAATTTCCGGCCGAAAAGAGGGGAGTAGCATTGGGATTCTGGTCGATCGCTTCTGCTGCATCGGTTTCCTTTGGCCCGCTTATCGGCGGATACCTGGTCGACCGGTTCAACTGGCCCCTGATCTTTGATGTCAATGTTCC
>PLMO01000116.1 GCA_003142515.1 Bacteroidales bacterium | reverse complement strand
ATTCATGATGGGGTTATTAAATCTGAATTTTCTTACTTTTGTGGAGAATTGAGCCATAAAGATAAATAACTTTCCAAAGGAATCCATGCTCATTGAAAAAAACATTCCCTCCCGTGCCGGTTGGATCGAAGTGATCTGCGGATCGATGTTTTCCGGGAAGACCGAAGAGCTGATCCGCCGCCTCAACAGGGCCAGGATCGCAAAGCAAAAAGTCGAGATCTTTAAACCGGCCATGGATATACGATACAGCGAGGTTCAGATCGTGACCCACGATGCACATGCCATTCCGTCAACACCTGTCCAATCTGCATCACAGATCCTTCTTATGGTCAATGATGTGAATGTGGTTGGCATTGATGAAGCCCAGTTTTTTGATTCGGAGATCACATCCGTTTGCAACACCATGGCCAATAATGGCATCCGGGTACTGGTGGCAGGCCTTGATATGGATTACAAGGGAGTTCCATTCGGGCCGATGCCATCGCTAATCGCCAGCGCTGAATACATCACAAAATTGCAGGCCATCTGCATGAGTTGCGGCGACCTGGCACATTATTCCCACCGCATCGTTAAAAATGAGCAGCAGGTTCTACTCGGAGAAAAAGATGCCTATGAACCGCTCTGCAGGAAATGCTACCTCGAAAAGCATAAAAACCCTTCCGCACAATGATCCGGGTAAATATTTTTCATTAATTTTGCCCGATACGTAACAAATAAATTCTTCAACCATGAAAAAAATTGCATTTCTTTCCTTTATTTTTCTTCTTATGATGAACTTATCAGGCAGTGGCCAGGGCGCTACAACCGGCCAGAAACAGGTAAAATTCGTGATTCATACCGAATTCGGAGACATGAAAGGCATCCTTTACAATGAGACCCCAAAACACCGCGACAACTTCGTGAAACTGGCAAAGTCGGGATTTTATGACGGATTACTTTTTCACCGTGTGATCATGGGATTCATGATCCAGGGTGGTGATCCTCAGTCAAAAAATGCCAAGGCAGGTCAAAGGTTGGGCGGCGGAGATCCAGGATATACCATCCCTGCCGAATTCAATGCAGCCCTGAAACACAAAAGAGGTGCGTTGGCTGCTGCACGGACGAGCGACGAGATGAATCCCTACAAGGCTTCTTCAGGGTCGCAGTTTTACATTGTGCAACCAGAGAAGGGCACTCATTTCCTTGATATGAATTATACGGTGTTCGGTGAAATTACCGAAGGGCTCGATGTGATCGACAAGATCGCCTCTGCGCCAAAAGACCAGGGTGACCGCCCATTGAAGGATATTAAAATGACGGTGAAGATTGTTGACTAAAGATCTCTTACCGCTAAGACGCTAAGACGCAAAAAAAATATTTTCTTTTTTTATTCTTAGCGCCTTGGCGTCTTTGCGGTGACTTTTATCAGATAAATAATTTCCCTTTGGAAAATATTACAATTTCCCCCTGAATGTTAGATAAATTAAATTCACTTTTCCGTGAAGTTCAGGACACTTCCATCAAAACGAAGGAAGAACTTGAGTTATTCCGGATTCATTACCAGGGCCGTAAAGGGATCCTTGCCGGGCTGTTTGAAGAATTCAAAACCGTTCCCCATGAACAAAAGAGGAAAACCGGTAAAATCCTGAATGACCTGAAAATGGCCATCCAGTCCAGGATCGATGCCTATACCCAGGAATCCGGTTCCCCTGAAGAAACCTCTTTGTCCGATTTCGACCTCACCCGGCCCGTCACCTATATGGAACCCGGTCCGAGGCATCCTTTATCGATCGTACGAAACCAGATCATCGGGATCTTTTCCCGCTTAGGATATACGGTTGCCGAAGACAGGGAGATCGAAGATGACTGGCATAATTTTACGGCCCTGAATTTCCCGGAAGAGCATCCTGCCCGGGATATGCAGGACACCTTCTTTATTGAAAAGAATCCTGATATCGCTTTGCGTACGCATACATCTTCCGTTCAGATCCGCACCATGGAGAAGAATCAGCCACCCATCCGCAGCATATTCCCCGGAAGGGTGTTCCGCAATGAAGTCATCTCCGCCAGGGCCCATTGTATTTTTCACCAGGTAGAAGGATTATCCGTGGATAAAGATGTTTCCTTCAGGGATCTCAAACAAACCCTGCTCTATTTCGCAAAAGAGATGTTCGGCGACGATACGCAAATCCGGTTGCGTCCCTCCTATTTCCCGTTTACCGAACCTTCGGGAGAGATGGATGTTTCCTGCAACATCTGTGGGGGAAAAGGTTGTAACATTTGCAAATATACCGGCTGGGTGGAAATTCTTGGTTGTGGAATGGTCGATCCTGCAGTGCTCGAAAATTGCAACATCGACAGTGAAATTTATACCGGTTTCGCATTCGGCATGGGTATCGAACGCATCACCATGCTGAAATACCAGATCAAAGACCTCCGCCTGTTCTTTGAAAATGACCTTCGTTTTTTGAACCAGTTCAAAGGAGCTTTTTAGCTATTAGCAATTTCCTAAAACCGGTTCCTTCTGAAAATCCTGAACAGCAGCCAGAACCCGAATATTCCTGCCAGGAAAAAGACGCCGGTTCCAATCCAGCGTGTGCTTTGCCATTGGGAAATGATGGAAGCGCCGATGATGAGCGATGCGATCACGATGGCAATGGAAACACGGTTGCTCGCATGGTCGATCTGCTCTACCAGTGGGTCAAATCCTTTGAGTTCGATCATGGTTTTAAACCGCCCTTCTTTGACTTTATGAATGATCTCATTCAGATCGGAAGGCAATTCCATGATCAGTTTATAGTATTCCCTGATGGATTCAAAGACTTCCTCTGCCAGCCGCTTTGGACTGTATTGCTGCTTGATCAGATCGATGGCATAGGGTTGCATCTCCTTTGCAAAATCGATCTCGGGATAGAGTGTTACCGCTACCCGTTCGATGGTAATCAGAGCTTTTACAAGCAGGTAGATGTTCGGTGGGATCCGTAAACCATACCGGACGATGATATCGATGGATTCATTCATCACTTTTCCAAAATCCATTTCATCGATCGACAGGTACTTATAATGAGCAAGCATATCGGCGATCTGGAATTCAAGATCTTTGAACCGCCTGAAATTCCGTTTCCCGGATATCAAGAGGAGGGCTTCCGTTAACTCGCGGGCATCTCGTTTCAGGTACCCGAGCACATATTTCCCCAGGAACTGCAAGTGCTCCGGCNNTTGTCTTTGATAAAAATATTGCCGGGATGAGGATCGGCATGGAAAAATCCGTGGATAAAGATCTGGTCGAATACGAGACGTAACCCTTTCTTTGCGAGGTACACTGGATCACTTCCCGAAGAGAGAAGTGCTTCCATTTCACTCACCTTCACGCCATCGATGAATTCCTCGACAAGGATTTTTTCGGTTGTAAATTCCTGGAACACCTTTGGGACATATATATCCGGATCCCCCTCAAAACAATGGCTGAATCGGATGACATTGGCCGCTTCATGACGAAAATCCAGTTCCTTGTTGATGGTCCGCCCGAATTCTTCAACCACCCCCAGCAGGTTGATCGCTTCCATTTCCGGATTATTCCGTTGCGACCGGGCTGCAAAATACCGTATCAGGTTCAGGTCGAGGTTGATCTTTTTATCGATTCCCGGCCGCTGGACCTTCACACAAACATTTTCTCCATTCAGCAAGGTCGCCCGGTAGGTCTGTGCAACCGAAGCCGATGCAAGGCGCCGGGTGTCAAATTCTCTAAACAATTCCGACACGGGATGTCCCAGGCTTTTTTCGATTTCCGCAATGGCAATCTCGTCGGGCATGGGAACTGCTTCATCCTGTAGTTTCCGTAACTCTGCACGCAACTCTTCAGGAACCACATCGGGACGGTCGGCCAGGAGCTGTCCGAATTTGATGAAGGTGGGGCCCAATTCCTCCACCGCCATCCGTATCCGTTCCCATTTTGTATATTTTTCAATCCGGGCAAGGCGTTTCTTCGAAACCAGCAACTTGCCCAGCCCGTTCTTTGTAACCCAGTCGTTAAACCCGTATTTAACGGCGACTCCGATGATTTCCCTAGCACGCCCGATCTCACTGACCGTCGTACCGATCTTTAAAACGTTCACGGTTTTTCGAGTTTAATACAATAACACATGGAATGAAATCACCCGTAGAGACCCTTCTTCCGGAACTTCACCCGATCTTTCACCTACCAGAATGGGACGGTTTTACTATACGAGCTTCTTTTTCACCACCTTCTTAACGGGTTTTGCTTTCATGGCCGGCTTAACGGGCGTTTTACCTGTTCCTTCCAGCTTTTTAATCCGGACCTCCAGGGCTTTATAATCTTCCATGGTCACGAGGTTCATTTTTGCAATCGTGGCTTTCTGGAGTTCGACGATATGTTTTTCAAGGGACTTCTTCATCTCTTCCGATTTTTTGACCCAATGTTCAATCAGTTTTTTGGCTTCCTTCTTGTTGAGATTATTTTCCTTTGCAAACTCCTTTGCAGCTTTTTCGATTTTTTCCGTGGTGGTGAATGCATATTCCACGCCTTTGTCAAAGGCTTGTTTCAGATTTTCAAACATGGCTTTCCTCCTTTTTCTAATTTTTCGGTTCATATTTAATTTTGTTTTCTTTTGTGATTTTCATAAAGTGCATCTCCATATCATTCAGGAGCATTTCATAATTTTTAATCTCGGCGAATTTGATCTCATATGCCGTAAGGATATTCGGAATGTTCCGGATTGATTTTATAAGACGGTCTTTCTGTGCTTTCCTGAATTCACCTTCCACGATCAGTAGAAAATCCACCTGTTTTATCTCGGGTGCCAGCACGAATTCCTGGCTACGGTTGGCAACCAGGTAATACGTGTTGAAATAATCTTCATCAGGATAATAATAAAAGGAAAACTCCGCAGGATTCTTTTTATTGTTCAGCGTGATCTTCAGATCTTCCATTTTGAGAAAATCAAATCCAAGATGTTTATTCAACAGGAAAGAGATCCGGTAATCTTTCACATGGCAGGAAATACCGATGAGGGTAAAAATTGCCGGTTCCGCCCGGATGTTCAATAGAATTTTCTTCGACATTGCTGGATTTCGAATATAATAACAAATGTAATCAAATATAGGGAGAAGGTCAAGGGATATCTTGAAAAATCAACTACTGCCGGGTGTCCTGATGGCAACTGATTAGTGAATGGTAGTGGTGAAGGGTGAATTGGGGAAGTTGACATTCTGTATTTCGCCAGTTCACTATTTTGCTATTTCGCTATTTATTTTGTTCCAGGCTTTCTCAGCTGCATTCTGTTCAGCACCTTTAATGGAAAAGTCCTGTCCACGACTAAGCGGAATGTTGTCAACCAGGATCTCAATGATGTACTGTTTCTTATATCCTGAGCCGGTTTCCTCCACCACCGAAAAGATAAGTTGTTTTTTTTCTTTCTGGGCCCATTCGATCATCCGGCTTTTAAAATTCGATTCCTGGTTCACCAGTTCATTGATATCAAAATAGTGTTTGATGATCCTTTCCAGGAGGATGTGCCGGGTAAAGCTGTATCCCCGGTCGAGGTACATGGCGCCGATCAGGGCTTCGAAGGCATCTCCCTGGAATGAGCGATAGATGTTGCTGGAACTGGAATCGAGGCGGATGAGCTTATCGAGACCGAGTTTCTGCGAAAGTTTGTTGAGCTGCACACGGTTGACGATTTTCGAACGCATCTCTGTGAGGAATCCTTCGTCTTTGGTAGGAAAAGTCTTGAAAAGATAATCGGCTGTGATGGCATCCAGGATGGCATCCCCGAGAAATTCCAGGCGTTCATTGTTGATCTTGGCTCCCCGCAAAGATTCTTCTCCTGCTGACCTATGCAGGAATGCCAGCCGGTACAAGAAAATATTCCGGGGATAGAACCCGAAAATATTTTTTATCGCTTGGCAGAGTTGTTTATCGCGGGAAAAGAAGTAACGAACCGGTGCAAATAAGTGTAATTTCAATACGAGCTTATTCCTTGAATTTTTTGAAGATAATGGAAGCATTATGCCCGCCGAAGCCAAAGGTATTGGTCAGTGCGGCATTGATCACCCGCTGCTGTGCTTCGTTGAATGTGAAGTTCAGCCGGTCGTCAATTTCCGGATCATCCGTAAAATGATTGATGGTTGGCGGAATGATATCATTCTTCACGGCCAGGATGGCGGCAATGGATTCGATTGCACCCGCTGCACCCAGGAGGTGGCCGGTCATCGATTTGGTTGAATTGATGTTGATTTGGTAAGCTTGTTCCCCGAACAGGGACTGGATGGCTTTTGGTTCAACAATATCTCCCAGTGGGGTTGAAGTTCCATGGGTATTGATATGATCGATGTCGGAAATGCTCATTTCTGCGTCTTCAAGGGCAGCCCGCATTGCGAGAATGGCGCCTAATCCTTCGGGATGAGGTTGGGTCATATGGAATGCATCGCCTGATAAACCGGCGCCTGCGACTTCAGCATAAATCTTGGCACCGCGGTTCAGGGCATGTTTCATTTCCTCGAAAATCACTACACCTGAACCTTCACCGATCACAAATCCGTCACGGTTCTTATCGAAGGGACGCGATGCTGTTGCAGCGTCATCATTCCGTGTCGAGAGCGCATGCATGGCATTGAAACCGCCTACACCCGCAGGGTTGAGTGCCGCTTCGGCTCCACCGGCAACAAAAGCATCTGCTTTGTTCAACCGGATGTAATTGAAAGCATCGGCCAGGCCATTGGCAGAAGAAGCACATGCTGAGACTGTGGCAAAATTCGGCCCCCGGAATCCATATTTGATCGAAACATGGCCGGCTGTAATATCCGAGATCATTTTCGGGATGAAGAAAGGATTGAAACGCGGAGTTCCATCCCCTTCTAAAAAATTCTTCACTTCAC
This sequence comes from Bacteroidales bacterium, assembly GCA_003142515.1. Classification (GTDB taxonomy): domain Bacteria; phylum Bacteroidota; class Bacteroidia; order Bacteroidales; family FEN-979; genus FEN-979. Next base: position 3,163 of record PLMO01000116.1, on the reverse strand, counting down.
TGATCAGGGTATCAAGTCCGCCAATCCCCGAAGCCATGATCACTCCCACGCGGTTATGATCCAGCCTATCCATATTGAATGCCGCATCTTTAACGGCTTCATCGGCAGCGATCAGTCCGAATTGGCAATAAATATCGTACTTCCGGGCCTCTTTCCTGTCAAAATAGTTCTCTGCATTAAAATTCTTAACTTCACAGGCAAATCGTGTCTTGAATTTGGAAGCATCAAACCGGGTGATAGGGCCTGCGCCACTGACACCATTGATCAATCCTTTCCAGTATTCCTCTGCAGTATTACCGATCGGGGTCAATGCCCCGAGCCCGGTTACAACAACTCGACGTAATTTCACGTGAATCAGGTTTAATGGTACTTTTTAAACAGGAATCCCTCCGATTGGGAGGGATTTAATTTCTTCTCAGGAATAAGTCAACAGCCCANNTGATCATCCGGAATGGCAATATCAAATTCCTTTTCAAATTCCATGATCAGTTCTACGGTATCGAGAGAGTCAGCGCCGAGATCATTTGTGAAACTTGCTTCAGGTGTAACTTCATTTTCGTCAACACCGAGCTTATCAACAATGATAGCTTTAACTTTTGTTGCAATGTCAGACATGATTTTTCCTTTTTTGGTTAAACGGAATGCAAAGAAATGAATTTTATCCATACCAACCAACAATATTTAAGATTTTTTAACATTTCGAAAAAACAATAATTTGATCTTCAAATATTTAAAAACAGTATACCCGGTTTGTTAATTTTTCAACCTAACATCCGGGTCTAAAAATAATCATGAAAAAGATCCTATGCTTTCTTACTTTTGCAGGGGATAATTCACACCAGTTGTACATGATCAGGATTGCTATTTTTGCTTCCGGCAACGGCACCAATGCTCAACGGATCACGGAATATTTCCGGGAACGGTCTGCCCCCATTGCCGTTGACCTTATCCTCTCAAACAAACCGGATGCATTTGTGCTCGAAAGAGCCAGGAATCTCGGTATTTCCAGCGTTACCTTTTCCCGTCAGGAATTCTATGAAAGTTCCCGTATTCCTGATCTCCTGAAAGAACATGCAATCGAATATGTGATCCTGGCCGGTTTTCTCTGGCTGGTTCCGGATTCCCTACTGAAAGTTTATCCCGGCAGGATTCTTAATATTCATCCCGCCCTTTTGCCCGGATATGGAGGAAAAGGAATGTACGGGATGAAGGTTCATGAAACCGTCATCTCCAATCATGATAAAGAATCGGGCATCACGATCCACCTTGTCAACGAATGCTTTGATGAAGGGAAGATCCTTTTCCAGGCGAAATGCAGCATTGAAGAAACCGACACCCCTGCAAGCCTGGCAGAAAAAATTCATGCTCTTGAATACCGGTATTTCCCCCAGGTGATAGAAAACTTTATCCTGAAGGGAACCTCTTCACTTAGGTGATGGAATAACGACTAAAATTTTACGTTCAAAATAGATGAGATACTGAACAATCTGTAACATTAATTTCTGAAACCATGAAAAGAAAATCATCCGCCCTCTGGAAGGGCAGCGGAACGGAAGGCATAGGAAGCCTTTCTTCCACAAGTGGAGTATTAAATAATACACCCTATTCTTTCAATACCCGTTTTAAGAGTGAAGACGGCAAGGCAGGAACCAACCCGGAAGAACTGATCGCAGCAGCTCATGCAGGTTGTTTCACGATGGCGTTAAGTTTCATGCTTGATAAGGCAGGTTTCACCGCTACTGAACTGAAAACCGAAGCCATCGTTACCATTGAAATGGTTGTCGATCATTTCGAGATCAAATCAGTTCACCTCGACCTTTTGGGCGATGTTCCCAGGATCACAGTGGAGAAATTCATCGAAATCGCGGGAAAAGCCAAAGCCAATTGCCCGGTTTCGCAGGCGTTGAAAGCCATTGAAATTACACTTACGGCAAGATTGAAATAGGAAAATCACTACAGTCTTTCCTTCAGCTTCTTTCCTTCTTCTTCAAATCCCGGCTTTCCGATCAGGGCGAACATGTTCTTTTTGTATGCCTCCACACCGGGCTGGTCGAATGGATTTACATCCAGAAGATAGCCGCTCAGGGCACAGGCAAATTCAAAGAAATAAATCAATGCTCCGAGGCTTTCTTCATTCAATTCGGTGACCGAGATCCGGATATTGGGAACGCCGCCGTCGACATGGGCAAGCAGAGTGCCCATCTCTGCCATGTGGTTGATCTCTGTAAGTCTTTTCCCCGCCAGGAAATTCAGACCATCAGTATCCTTTTCAAGGAAAGGTACAAGCAATTCCTTTCCTGGATTTTCAACCGACAGGATCGTTTCAAACATCAGTCTTGTTCCGTCCTGAATATATTGTCCCATGGAATGAAGGTCGGTGGTAAAACTGACCCCGGCGGGAAAAATGCCTTTTTTCTCCTTGCCTTCACTCTCACCAAATAGCTGTTTCCACCATTCGGTAAAATAATATAGGCTGGGAAGGTAGTTTACGAGGATCTCGACCGGTTTACCCGATTGGTACAATGCATTGCGGATGGTTGCATACCGTATGGCCGGATTTTTTTCCGGATCGGCAGATGAAAGGCATATCTCCATCATTGTATTTGCGCCCCTGATGAGTTTATCAATGTCAAATCCTGCGACTGCAATGGGAAGAAGCCCTGCGGATGTCAGCACAGAATACCTTCCTCCAACATCATTGGGGATCCTATAGGTGGAATATCCTTCTTCCGTCGCTAATTTTATTAAGGCCCCGCGTTGCGCATCGGTCACTGCGATAATCCGTTCTGCAGCTTCTTTCTTCCCGTACTTTTTTTCAAGGTGGGCTTTGATGATGCGAAATGCAACAGCAGGCTCGGTAGTTGTACCCGATTTCGAGATCACCGCCACACTGTATTCGCACTGTTCCAGGATCTCCATCAATCCGGCATGGTAATCTTCACTGAGATTCTCCCCGGCATAAAGGATAACCGGGTCTTTCCTGCCGGGAACAAGCGGAAGAAATGGGTGACTAAGGCAATCGATCACGGCCCTTGCACCAAGGTAGGATCCGCCGATTCCGATAACCACAAACACGTTTGATTGGGCACGTATCTTTTCCGCATCGGCTTTGATCCTCTCAAGGATTGCAGGTTCTGTTTCTGCCGGTAACTTCACCCAGCCG
>PLMO01000123.1 GCA_003142515.1 Bacteroidales bacterium | reverse complement strand
ACGGTCAATACAACGGTTAAGGTCACCCTGAGTTGTGATTCAGCATCAATGACAGGGGTCACCATAAGCCTGATAAATCTCGTTTACCCGGATACTTTATATGTCAAGCAGGCAGATACATCGGGAACGGCTTTCTTTCCGAAATTCTGGAAAGGAACCTACGAGTTAAAAGTAAGCCGGTTCGGATACCAGGATTTTATACAGAATTTCAGTATCAGTACCGATACCACCCTTCATGTTGTTCTTCTCCAGAATAAATCGGCTCCTTCCGGATTTTTTGTGAACGACAGCAGCCTTATGGCTCATTGGAGTAAACCGGTAGAATTGGTTGAGTTATTTCATGAAACCTGGCAAAGTGGTAGTTTTTCGACAAATGGATGGACAGTTCAGGGCCCTAATTGGAGCGTTTCAACCGCAATCGGGAAACCGATGCCTTCTGCCATGTTCAGTTGGTTGCCTCCTGCCACGAATTACGATCAATCGCTTATCAGTAAACCGATCATCGGGCAAAATTCACCCGTGCTCAGGTTAAAATACGATATATTCCTGAATAATTATGGTACGACTTCATTGAACCAGCTTGCGGTAGAGATCTGGGACGGATCCACTTGGCACCTGCTGAGAAACTATACCAACTCCCAGGGCAATATTCCATGGACCCACCAGGACCTTGACATTTCCGCCTATACCGGCCTTACATTTAAAATACGGTTTCGTGCATATGGAGCCGATTCCTATGATATCAATAACTGGAATATTGATAACATTATAGTTGAAGGACGGGAATCAACGACGGTCGCCGGCGAATGTATGCTGGGTTACAGTTTATACCTCAATAACATTCTTTGCGGGTTTACGCCTGACACCATTTACCAGATCCCACCTTCCCTGGTACAGTATGGGAATTCCTATACTGCCTGTGTAGCTGCAATCTATGGAAGCGGGTCTTCTGCACTGAATTGTTTTTCATTCACCTCCTGGTTCCTCCCTCCACCGACCAATCTCCAGGGAACCGGTATCGAGGATGCCGCCTACCTGACCTGGAATAAGCCGGAAACCAAGATGAAAAGTCATTCTCCTGCGAAGACAAACCCTCCCGGGCTGACCGGATATATCATTTACAGGGATGGGATCTATATTGATTCATTAAAAAATGCAGATACTTTATATTATTATGACCTTAGACTTTACCCGGGAACCTATTCTTATAAAGTAGCTGCCGTTTATGATCTCACATCCTATGGATATCCGGGACTTTTTGCACAATCCTATCCTGCAGGCCCTGTTTCTGTCGATATTAACTATGGCCGTCACCTCCCATTCACGGAATCCTGGGACCAGGAAAGTTTCGATTATAACAAGTGGCTCTTTGATCCGGATATCGGAAACTGGTCAATCAACAATAACCTTGGAAACCCTGCCCCAAGTGCACAATTCTCATGGGATCCACCCAAAACCAATTATTCCTATTCCCTCATCACGCCTATACTCAATGCTTCATCCCTGACATGCGCAAATATCTGGATGAATTTCGACTACCGTCTGCTGGATCACAATGCTACCGGGAATGAAAAAATGAATATTGAGGTCTTTTATAACAATACCTGGCATGGGATTGACGAATATTCAAATAATGGTTCCACAGGATGGATATCCCGTCATCTGGATATCACCCCGGTAAAAGGCAAAGCGTTTAGTATCCGTTTTCGTACATCCGGATTGAATTCGGAGGATATTATCAATTGGAATATTGATAACATCAATGTTTATGGTGTGTGTAAACCCCCTAAACAACTTACTGCAGATTCTTCAGGGGAGAATATACGACTGACCTGGTCGGCTCCGGTTTGTGAAGACGGGTACCCATTGCAGGAAGGATTCGAAGAAGCAACTTTTCCTCCTGCTAACTGGACCCAGATCATCACCAATATCAACAATGTTACCTGGAAACAGACCAGCAGCACCTCTCCGGCAGGAGTTCATTCGGGGTTGTATGCCGCAGGACTGACATGGGATTATACACACCAGGATGAGTGGCTCATTGCTCATAATATTGAGATCACAGGCGATCTCAATTTCTGGAGCTATGCATACCAGGGGTCAACCCATCTTGACCATTATTATGTAAAACTTTCTGAAGACCAGGGAACTCACTGGGAAACCCTGCTCGATATGTCTGCACTCCCGCCCTTTCCTTCCACATCGGGATACAATGAATGGTCGGTTCCCTATACCCTGGACCTTTCACCGCATATAGGACAGGTGGTGGATATTGCATGGCAGGCAGTTGACGGCGATGGACAGGGCCTGTGGTATGCCTGGGTCATTGATGATTGCTCTGTTGGCTCAAAAAAGATTTTCCTGCCAACCTACACGACATCCAATGAGGGGTATAACGTTTTCCGGCAGGATGCCGGTAATGGCGACTTCAACCTGCTCACTTCTGACCCGGTTTACGATACAACCTATCTTGACCAGGGTCTCGTTCCAACCATTTACCGGTATTACGTTACAGCTTACAATCCGGATTGCTCATTCAGTACGTCCTCCGATACGGTCCTCATCAACCTGGTAACAGGCATTTCTTCCCATACTACACAATTCCTGACTATTTTTCCAAACCCCGCCCAGTATTTCGTTACCATCAAATCATCCGGCGAAATCACTGCGATCGATGTTCTCAATTACCTCGGACAAATAGTGTACAGGAATTCAGATCTTTCCGGAAAGGAAGGGAAAGTGAACGTTTCGGATCTTCAGCAGGGCGTTTACTTTTTCAGGATAAAAACAGGGAACACGGAAAGAACCTGCAAGGTATCTGTTGTAAGGTAAAAAAAAATCGATTTTACGATTTTAAAGTTTCGATTGAATTGTAAGATTGACGATCTACGAGTAAATTTTAAAAAAAATATACCCCTATATTCACTTTAGTAATAATTCATAAATATTTATACACAGTTTCCTGTGAATATAAACCTGGAAATACCTGCGATTACATATTTATTTAACATCATAACAATCATAAAAACAGATAGTTAACATTTAACACACATAAAATTTGAAGCGGTCATGCCCAGATGTCAATTAAATTAAAAGGTAAAAATTACAATAAATGAATAAAAAATTTTTTTTTTCAGATAGTTTATTCTACTTTTGCTAATTGGATAAAAAAGCAAACGATTGAAAAGTTTTTCTCCATATAATCAATTAATCATTTTAATTGATCTCTTATATTTTCATTCTATTATTAACTTAAACAAACAAACCTTATGAGAACTATTACAAAGTATCTATCAATGTTGATGGTCGTACTGTCGATATTGGTATTTGCATCTCAAACCAAGGCCCAAACTACCCTGATGACCCAGGGATGGGAAACCGCAGGTATCGGTACGACCCCGCCGGCAGGCTGGGCAATTGATCTAATGGGTACCAGTAACTGGCTTTCATGGGCAGCCTCAGGATCCTATCCTGCCGCAACGCCTTATGAAGGATCCCGGATGACCATATTTGACTCCTGGGATGCTACTTATAATTTACAGAACCGGTTAAGAATGTCCACATCCATTTCGACGGTGGGCTATGTCAACATTACTGTTGATTTTGCGGAGTATTATCAGACCGTATTCACTGGTGGTGATGGAATAACTATTCAGTGGTCAACCAATGGTTCAACCTGGACCTCGGCCGGAGTCAATTGGCCTAACTACCAGGCTGGTGTATCCTTATGGAGGGTTAATACCCAGGCATTACCCGCAGGCGCTGCCGGCCAGGCAACACTTTATATTGCCTTCCTGTTCACCTCGCAGTATGGCTATGATGTTTACCTTGACCTCTGCCATATTAAAGGACTCCAGACAGGTAACCTCACCGGTACTGTCACTAACTGCCTCACCAATGCTCCCCTGACAGGCGTATCAGTAAGCTGCGGTGGCGTAGGCCCTGTGCTTACTGTCGGTGGTGTTTACACCCTTAACGGCATCCCTACCGGCCCTCAGACCCTTACTGCCACCCTTAACCCAACTTATACTCCCTATAGTAGCACTGTAACGGTTGTTGCAAACGTAACTACAACTTACAGTTTCTGTATGTTTCCGCTCCCCGGCATTCTTACAGGTATTGTAACAAACTGTGCAAACAACAATCCTGTTGTCGGCGTCAAGATTACCTGGGGCACTTATTCAACCTATTCAACAGCAGGCGGGGCGTACACATTAAATGTGTATAGCACCGGACCCAACGCGTTAGGAGCTACCAAGGAAGGATTTCAAGCTTTCAGTCAGACTGGAGTTTCAGTGACTTATCCTGCTCCTCCTAACACGACGGTTAATATATGTATGTCGGAAGACACGCCGCCTCCTTCAACCCCGTTTACGGCAGCATTGAATCCAGCCCAAACGGCAGTGAACCTGAACTGGGGACTCCCGGTTGACGACATGGTACTGATCTATGATGATGGTATTCAGGACAACTTTGCTATCTATGCAACCGGAAGCGGTAATAACATGAACGCCATGAAATTCACTCCGATCGGCTATCCTGCAATCGTAAAGAAATTCTATGTAAATATCGGAACGGCTGCCAACTATCCTGCCGGCAGCAATGCTTTCAGCCCGGTACAGTTCGCCATCTACAATGAAACATCAACTGGTTTGCCGGGTGTACAGCTTGCCGCTCCCACCACGATCACACCACTAGCGTATGGATGGACGGAATGGAATTTTACCTCTAATGTAACTATTCCCAGCGGTGATTTCTTCATCGTTATGATCCAGTTGGGCACTTCATCCGTATCACCCGGTATCGCCATCGACACCACCGCTCAGCAGATGAGGAGTTACTCCAAATTCGGTAACAACCCGTGGATGCCCGGACCCGGCAACTACATGATCCGTGCTGTTGTAAACGGATCAGGCGGACCGCTGATGCTTGATGGCCAGTCGAGCATGCCTATTACCGCATCTGCAGTACCAGGCCTGATATACCAGTATGCTCCTGCAACCGTAACCGGATTTGAAGGCAGTCCGAAAGTATATTCTGAAATGGGATATAACCCGGATAACCTTATGGGTTACCAGATATGGCGTTTGCTGCAGGGTCAGGAAGCCACACCGGCAGTTTGGACCTCTGTTGGCACTCCGTCCGGTAACAGTATTCAGGACAACTCGTATCCAAGCTTACCCTGCGACCCTTACCGCTGGGCAGCAAAGGCACAGTATACCTTCAACCGCTGGTCAACTGCAATCTTTTCAAACGCTGTCGGCAAATGCTGGACGTGCAACGTAACGGTCAATGTTCACTTGAGCTGCGACTCCGCCAATGCCGCAGGCGCTCTTGTGAAATTGCAGAACCAGGATGTGACTGATACATCCTATAGGTATGTTTATACCGCCACAGGTACCCATACCTTTACCAATGTCTGGAAAGGTAATTATATCCTGACGGTAAACAAGTACGGATATACCCTATATACATCGAACGTGATCAGCATCATGGGCGATATGACCATTAATGCCACGCTGCTGGAGATCAAGGCTCCTCCGACCGGCCTTCATATACCTGATAGCACGTTGCTTGCAACCTGGAACCCGCCTTCGATGCAGTCGACATTATTTAATGAACCCTTCTCAAGCGGCAGTTTTGCTACCAACGGATGGACGGTGGAATCAGGAACCAATGTTTGGTATATCTCCGCATATGACGGAAACCCGACATACTGTGCCGAGTGGTACTATTATCCCGAAGTTACTAACTACAGCCAGTCACTGACGAGTAAGAACTTCACAGGAGTTGGTTCACCGGCATTGAAGCTGAATTATGATATCTACCTTAACAACTTCCTCGCCACCTCAGCGGAAAATTTGTCAGTAGAACTCTGGGACGGTAGCACATGGCATCTGTTGAAGAACTACGTCAATTCGGGGAGTATTGCTTATAAGACAGAAACCATTGACATTAGCGCCTATACAAACATCACCTTCCAGATCCGTTTCAGGGTTTGGGGAGCAGATAGTTACAATGTCAACTGGTGGGATATTGACAATGTAAAAGTTACAGCTGGTCAGCCAGCCGGTCCTAACCCTTGTATTTACGGATACAACTTCTACCTGAACGGTATCGAAATTGGGTTTACACAGGATACCTTCTACTTTATACCGCCGGCGGTTGTAGTATACAACACTGCTTATCATGCATGCGTACTGGCCGTTTACGGAAGCGGTTATTCAACCCAGTCCTGCTTTGACTTTATCTCTCATTTCCTGTGTCCTCCGAATACATTAACCGGGACGCCAATAGAATGCAATGCTTACCTGAGTTGGAAGAAACCTGATTGCGGTAACTGCACACTTGCACAATATCTTTCTGATGACAACTCGGGCGAAGTTGGGTGGGATATTAATGCAGGTGCTCTTGCCTGGCTTGGGAATAAATTCCCCCTCACTGCCACCCAAGCGGGAGTTATAAAATCATTTGACTTATCCTTTATGGCTTATGGCGGAAGCACAAACCAGCAATTAACAATTGATGTATTTAGCGGCGCCCAGACACTAATTGCATCTTCAGCCCCATTTACTGCAACTGCTGGTACCTGGATCAGTGTTCCAATAAGTGACATTCCTTACACCGGCACATTCTATGGCATGGTAAAATGGAATATGGTTCCCGGAACGTCACATTATTTGAATCAGGATGAAAATGGACCCCAACATAATCTAGCCTTAGGCTATTATATGGACCCAACCAATGGATGGTTGACAATGGGTGCAGCTACCGGTTATCCTGAAGGATCTTTCCTTCTGCGTGCTAACGTTTGTGAAAATGGTAAAAAGAGTGATGCCGTGGTCGTGGAAGAAAAAACGCCTGAACCTAAAACAGGTCCGATCGTTAATATACTTGCATCACACGTTGAATACCCGAGCTTTACACCTGCCCCACTTGTTACACCTGATGCACCTGCAGCCAATCCTGTACTTCTCGGTTATCGTGTATGGCGTAATAATGTCATGATTGATACCATCAATAACCCGAATCACCTTCAATTCTATGATTATAACCTGAATCCGGGTACTTATTCTTATAAAGTGGATGCTGTGTATACTGTATCTCCACCATTTCCACCTCCCTCGCCTTGGCATTCACAGGGTGCAGGGCCGGTTTCAGTTACTGTCACATGCGGCTATCCGTTACCATTCACTGAACTATGGACTTCGGGAAACTTCACATACCAGGGTTGGACCTTTATGCCGAACCAGGGTAACTGGTCGATCAGTGCTGCTGTCGGTGACCCGGTCCCTTGTGCCGACTTCTCATGGGATCCGGTCGTTACGAACTATGATCTTTCGCTTGTCAGCCCGACCATCGACGCAACCGCATGGACCTGTGCTAAGATCTATTGTGACTTTGATCTCAAGTTGATTGACCATAATGCTACCGGAACGGAAAAACTGGATATTGATATTTTCGTCGGTGGTGTCTGGCAAAACAAAGCCGTATTATCCAATTCAGGCTCGTTTGACTGGACCCTTAACCATATTAATATCACACCCGTAATGGGCAAAGCCTTCAAGGTACGTTTCCGCGCCCATGGTCCGAATTCAGCCAATATCCTGCATTGGTATGTTGATAATATTAATATCTATGGTGTATGCAGTCCTCCTACATTACTTACAGGGAAGCAGAACCAGTTCACCACAACCCTGACTTGGCATTCCCCGAAATGCCCATCTTCTTGCACCCTTAAATCATACATCTATGATAGTGGTGTAGCTGGCGATGGTTATCAGCTTAGTAATTCCCAGCAGGGTAATTATTACCCTCTTGCTGCTTCCACATCCGGGGTAATCAAATCAGTTGATATGTATTTTTCACAGCTTAATGGCACAACAGCCCAACCTTGTGTTGTAACCTTTTACAAGCCTGACCAAACCACAATTTTTGGTACATCAGCTTCTTTTAACAATACGGGCGCTACCTGGCCTTCAGGTACATGGGTTAATGTGACTTGCCCTGATATTCCATACAACGGGCCATTCTATGCCATGGTTGATTATATGACAGGAACCCTTAAGAACTATTTTGATGTTGATGTAACTTCTACGCAGACTGGATTCCCAGATGGCTTAGGTTATATTGTGCAAGGTACAACTTGGGAGCTTTCCTATCTTTTGGGATATGATGATCCTGTAACATACCTGGAACGTATCAATGTTTGTGAAAATGGAGCGAAAGACAAAGATGCCCCAATCACAACGCTTGATCCTATGCAAATATCGGCTCAGAATGGATTGCTACATATTCCAGGTTTAGGTGCTCTCAATTATGCACGCTCTGCAGCTCCTGGTTTAAATGTTGCAGTTGCTCCTCCTTCTACTTCACCGGAAGCCCCGGCAGGATCACTGTTCATGGGTTACAATGTATACCGTGCCGATTCAACAAGCACTGTGTTCAATAAAATCCATTTTGGACCTGACACTACTTACATCGATACCCATCCAAGCACCACCAAAGATACATTCTGGAAATACTTCGTTACTGCTGTATTCCAGGATTCATTGCACCCGGGCGGAACTCTTTGCGAACCTTCTTCAGATACAATTACCATCATTTTCCCGGTTGTTGGTATCAATCCACTGACCGCCGGAATGATCTCATTGTATCCGAATCCTGCTAATGATGTTGTAAATGTTGTTTCAACAAACGACATCAAGACAATTGAAGTACTCAACTACATCGGACAGACGATTTACACGAATAATAATATAAATCTGAAGNNGGCCTTTTTCTTTATTATCTTTGTGCTCCATGATATCGGTAAATAACCTTTCGGTACAGTTCGGCGGAACCCCTTTGTTTGATCATATTTCTTTTATCATCAATGATAAAGACAGGATCGGACTTGTGGGAAAGAACGGAGCAGGTAAATCCACCTTGCTTAAAATCATTAAAAACATCCAGAAAGCGGATGAAGGCGAAGTTGTAGCTCCATCGGGTAACACCATCGGCTACCTTCCGCAGGAAATGATCTCCGGCAGTACAAAAACAGTTGTGGAAGAAGCAATGACTGCATTCTCCGAGATCCTTGAGTTGAAAGAAAAAATCGGATCACTCGAACATGAAATAAAAGTCCGCACCGATTTCGAGTCGGATGAATACCACGACCTAATCCGGAAACATTCGGAAGCTTATGAACGGTTCAATATGCTCGAAGGATCATCCATCCAAACCAATACCGAAAAAGTCCTGACCGGATTAGGTTTTGACATCAATGAATTTACCCGTCCGATGAGCCAGTTCAGCAGCGGCTGGCAGATGAGGGTCGAACTTGCAAAGATCCTGCTGCGTGTTCCGGATGTAGTACTCCTCGATGAACCTACCAACCACCTGGATATCGAGTCCATAGAGTGGCTGGAAGCCTTCCTTATCAATTATAAAGGAGCTGTAGTTCTGGTATCGCACGACCGTGCATTTCTCGATAATGTGACCAAAAGGACGGTAGAAATTTCCCTTGGAAAGATCTACGATTACCGGGCAAATTATTCCGGTTATATTACTTTAAGGGAAGAGCGGCTCGACAGCCAGATCGCGACCTACAATAACCAGCAAAGGCAGATCCGGCAGATCGAACGCTTCGTAGAACGGTTCCGCTACAAATCCACAAAAGCGGCACAGGTCCAATCCAGGATTAAAATGCTGGAAAAGATCGATGAAGTGGAACTGGATGTTTTTGATGAGTCGGGCATTAATTTCCGGTTTCCCAAATCGCCACATTCAGGGAAGATCATCCTGGAAGCAAAACATCTTTCTAAAGATTATCCACAGAAAAGAGTGCTCAATGACCTTAATTTTTCTGTGATCAAAAACGACCGGATCGCCTTTGTTGGAAAAAATGGCGAAGGAAAAACAACCTTGTCGAAGGTTATTGTCAGGCAAACTCCCCATACAGGAGAGCTGAAATACGGTCACAATGTGGTGATCGGCTATTATGCCCAGGATCAATCGGATTTCCTGGATCCTGACCGGACCGTTTTTCAAACCATTGATGATATTGCCACAGGAGATATCCGCCCGAAAATCAGGACCATCCTGGGAGGATTTCTTTTTAGCGGGGATTCCATCGATAAAAAAGTGAAAGTCCTTTCCGGCGGCGAGAAATCGAGGCTTTCCCTGGCAAAGATGCTGCTGATTCCATCGAACCTGCTTATCCTTGATGAGCCAACCAATCACCTCGACATGCATTCGAAAGACATTTTGAAGAATGCACTCATCCGGTACGACGGAACGCTGATCTTGGTTTCACATGACCGTGATTTTCTGAAGGGCCTCACCAACAGGGTTTTCGAGTTTCGCAGGGGTTCGATCAGGGAGTATCTTGGCGATATCTATGATTTCCTGGATGCGCGGAAGATCCAGGCATTGTCGCAGCTGGAATTAAGCGAAAAGACAGCAGGCTCCGAACCTGCAAAAAAAGTATCCTCCAATAAAGTGAATTGGGAGAAACGTAAAGATTTCGAAAAAGAGCTGCGGAAAATGCAAAACCTGATCACTAAATCGGAAAGTGAGATCGGGCGGCTCGAAGATGAAATCAATAAAACGGAAGAGATGCTGGTCCAGCCGGAAAAATTTAAAGATAAAGTACTGGGAAGCCAGCTGTATAATGAATATGAAAAATGGAAGTCCCTTCTCGATAAGGAAATGAAAAAATGGGAAAATCTTCACTTCGACCTGGAAGAACTCGGAAAAAAGAATCCGGATAAGGGAACTTAAGCTATTTAAAAATTAAAAATCCCTTTTTAACAGGTCATTGGCAAACAATCCAAGCGCTTTTTTGCTGTTCACATCCGCATCGATCCCATCACATGATTGCAAAGCTTTTGAGAAATATTTTCCGATCTCTTCAAGGGTGATTTCCCTGATTTTTAGCGACTGATAAACTTTTGTCACCCGTTCGATCTTTTCTTCTGAATGGATGGATGGGTCCGAGAAACACTGATCCAGCTCTGATTTTTCTTTTTCAGGTGCAATTTCGTAAGCTTTCAGCAGAAGGAATGTCTTTTTTCCGGAAAGGATATCTCCTCCGATCTCCTTTCCGAACTTTTGTTCATCACCAAAAACGTCCAGCAGATCATCCTGGATCTGGAAGGCCATCCCGATGTTCTCCCCAAATGAATAGATCTTTGCGGTTTCGGCAGGTGGGGCTTTTGCAAGGATGGCGCCAAGCTTAAGGCTGCATCCGATCAATACAGCGGTTTTTAGCCGGATCATTTCAAGGTATTCGCCGATACTGACCACTTTCCGGGTCTCAAAATTCATATCGTATTGCTGGCCTTCGCAAACCATGCGGGCAGTACGGGTAAACTCCGATAATGCCAGGGGAAGCACATCCGGGTCTGCCTGGGAGAGGTATTCGCAGGCAAGGGCAAACATGGTATCGCCCGAGAGGATGGCAACATTGGTATTCCATTTCTTATACACCGTTTCTTTTCCACGGCGGAGTGGCGCCCGGTCCATGATATCATCATGAAGAAGGGTGAAATTGTGAAAAAGCTCGATGGCTAATATGGCAGGTCCTGCCTTCTCAATATCTCCATGGAAGAGGTCACAACCGATCAGTACAAGCAGCGGACGAATGCGTTTTCCCCCGAGATTCAGCGTATAGAAAATAGGGTCATACAGCTCGGCAGGTTCCTGTGAAAACGAAGCCGAATCAAATACCTTTTTAAGGATGACCTGCAGGTCACTGATGGAATGCATGGATCAGAAAGTAAAAGGATCATTGATCATGTTCAGAAGATATTGCCCGTAGCCGCTCTTCACCAGCGGCTGTGCGATCTTTTCCAACTGGTCACGGTCGATGAAATTCATACGGTAAGCTACTTCTTCGATACAGCCGATCTTTAAGCCTTGCCGGTTTTCGATCACTTCGACAAACTGGGCAGCCTGGAGTAACGATCCGAACGTTCCGGTATCTAACCAGGCGACACCACGGCTCAGCACACCGACCTTCAGCTTTCCTTGTTCCAGGTAGTACCGGTTTACATCTGTAATCTCATATTCTCCGCGGGCGCTGGGTTGTATGTTCCGTGCCACTTCGAGCACAGAATTATCATAAAAATAAAGACCTGGAACTGCAAAGTTCGATTTGGGATGTTTCGGCTTTTCTTCAATGGAAATGGCTTTCAGATCGCTGTCGAATTCAACCACTCCGTATCGTTCGGGATCATTAACATGGTAAGCAAATACCACTCCTCCCTCGGGATCATTATACTCCTGCATCATTTGTGGAAGGCCCCGGCCATAAAAGATGTTATCACCCAGGATCAGCGCCACTTTTTCTTTCCCAACGAAATTCCCGCCGATCACAAAAGCCTGGGCAAGCCCGTTTGGAACTACCTGTTCGATATAAGAAAATGAACAACCCAGCTGTGACCCGTCACCCAGTAATTTTTCAAAGTTCGGAAGGTCATAGGGTGTAGAAATGACCAGGATCTCCCGGATACCTGCTGCCATGAGCACCGAAAGGGGATAGTAGATCATAGGTTTATCGTAGATTGGCATCAGCTGTTTGCTGACGGCCAGGGTTAACGGGTGTAAGCGGGTGCCTGAACCTCCGGCAAGAATAATTCCTTTCATCTGATTACATTTTTGTCATAGTTCAACAACTTGTCTCCTCCATCCTCCATCCTCCATCCTCCATCCTCCATCCTCAATCCTCAATCCTCCATCCTCCATCCTCCATCCTCAATCCTCCATCCTCCATCCTCCATACTCATTCTTTCCCATCCTCACCCGTCTTTTGTTCCAGCGGCAGTTCTTCCAGCCGTATGTCATCATCATCTTCATAGAGGTAGAGAATCGGTTTTTTGAAGGATTTCGTCGTGCTCCATTGGTCAAGGGTCAGCAACAATGAAGGAAGTATGAACATGTTCAGAAGGCCTGCAACAAGCAGGGTGAAAGAGATGAGAAATCCCAGGGCCTGTGTTCCCCCAAAAGAAGAAAGAACGAAGATCCCGAATCCAAAGAAAAGTACCGTGGAGGAATAGATCATGCTGTACCCTGTTTCTTTAAGCGCTGAAATGACTGAAGAAGGAATATCGCCATGCGAATGTTTCAACTGAAGCCGGTATCGAGAAAGGTATTGTATGGAATTATCCACGGAGATGCCGAGTGCGATGCTGAAGATCAGGATGGTGGAAGGTTTGATAGGGATCCCTGCAAACCCCATCAGGGCCCCGGTCATCAGCTGAGGAATGAGGTTTGGCACTAAGGAGATCAGGATCATTCTCCAGGAAGTGAATAAAAATGCCAGTAACATGGCAATCACAATAACCGCAAGCAGGATACTTTCCCAGAGGTTCCGGATGAGGAAATTGGTTCCTTTCAAAAAAACAACGCTCGTGCCGGTAAGGATCACCTTATATTTCGAAGGGTTAAAGATAGAATCCACCTTCGGCTTCAGGCTCTTTTGAATACGATCAATATCTTTTGTCCCGATGTTGGCCATCTGAACCGAGATCCGGGTTACCTGGTAGGTTGAATCGATAAAATTCTTAATCAGGGTTTTTTTCTTCGATTTCAGGTCGGGGATGTAGCTGCCTATGAAAGTCATTTCACTAGAACTTGGCAGGCTGTAATACCCGGGATCACCATTGTAGAATGCCTGTCTGGCAGTTTTTATCACCTCTACGACGGACAATGCTTTGGAAAGTTCAGGATAGGTTGCCAGGGTGTCCTGCAGGCGGTCGATACGTTTGAGGGTGGCCAGGGTCAATACTCCTCTCTTCCTTTTGGTATCCACCGTGATCTCGAGCGGCATGATCCCCTTAAAATTCTTTTCAAAGAAAAGCAGGTCCACNNACCGCAATGAGCATGAAGATACCGGTTAACAGGTAGATCGTATTTCTGCGTGTATTCACCCAGATCACGGCTTTATCAATAATCACTTTGGCGACGCTGGCTTCCATGTGGCGGGTATCTTTCGTTTGCGGAGGATTGAGGTAACTGAAAAAAATCGGCACCAGCGTAAGCGAAAGGACATAGACTATCATTATATTCAGGGAAGCAATGGTGCCAAATTCGACAAGAAGTTTGTTGTTGGTGATGATAAAAGCAGCGAATCCTGTTGCAGTGGCAGCATTGGTAAGCAAGTTGGCCTTCCCGATCCGTTCAATTACACGGGAAAGAGATTTCGCTTTATTCCGATGATGCCTGAATTCGTAATGGTATTTGTTGAGGAGGAAGATACAATTCTCCACGCCGATCACGATGATCAGGGGAGGGATGATTCCTGTGAGGATGGTGATCTTATAGCCGAACAGAACCATCATTCCCAGGGCCCAGATCACACTGATAACAATGATGATCATCGGAAATAATACAGCCTTGTAAGAACGGAAGAAGATATAAAGGAAAACGGCTGCCACCAATAAGGCCAGGAAAACAAACAGCTTCAGCTCATACTGAACTTTTATGGAAGTTTTCGTCCGGATATATGGCAAACCTGAATAATGAACCCCTGTATGGTATTTAATCCCGAAACTATCTGCCGTTGCTTTGATATCGTCGATCAGGGCGACTCTGCGTTTGCTGTTGATCTCCTCCTTGTTGATGGTAACCATCATGATGGTCGCCCCGGTCTTCTTGTTAAGGATAAGGTTATCATATAACGGCAGCGAATAAATCACATTTTTCAAACTGTCAAGTTCCTGCTGGCTTTTCGGCTTTACCGGGCATATCGGCTTGAATTCAAATTTTTTGATGGAGTCGTTCTTTTGAAGCCTGTACAAACGGGTGTTAGAGAGAACTTCCTCCACACCATGGATCTTCCTGATCTTAGCGGAGAGATCAAACCAGTCGTTGAATTTATCCAGGGTGAAGAGATTTTTATCCTGGATACCGATAAACATGACAGTACCGTCTTCTCCAAACTGTTTTTTAAAATTCTCATAAACGATTGTAGTAGAATCAGATGCAGGAAGCATCCGTACCATATCATACGAAAGTACTACTTCACGGGCCTTATAGCCCATAAAAAGAGTGATGATTCCGATAACGATCAGGATGACCACACGATCGCGTAATATATGCCGGACAAGAAAACTCCACACGGTAGTAAAATTGTGGCTCGAAGTTAAGATTTTATCCTGAAAGTTAATTTGAAATACTGAAATATCTCACGAAACTCGGTAATTTTGCGCTGAACTGTTATCCTGAACTTTCTCTGGTTCCCTAATTTAACTCAACCATCTCACCCACGGGGGGCGAGGTCAATTAAAAACTGAAATTGAAAAGAGTCCTTTTCATTGATTCTGTACATCCATTGATCCGTGAGGAACTGGAAGCACATGGATTTACCTGTGAACTTTTCCCCGATCAGGGGAAGGAAGATCTGATGAAGTCTGTTCATCAATATTTCGGAATCATCATCCGGAGCCGGATCGACCTGGATGAAGAGTTTCTTTCAAAAGCAACGGACTTGCGCTTCATCGGAAGGGTGGGGTCAGGTATGGAAAATATCGATGTGAAAGTTGCGGAGAGCAGGGGGGTACTGTGCTTCAATTCGCCGGAGGGAAACCGGGATGCGGTGGGTGAACATACAACCGGCATGTTGCTTTCACTGATGAACAACCTCAACCGTGCCGACCGCCAGGTTAGAGAGGCAAAATGGAAGCGTGAAGAAAACCGGGGAACGGAAATCAAAGGCAAAACGGTCGGGATCATTGGATATGGCAATATGGGTGGCGCTTTTGCACAACGATTACGGGGATTTGAAGCCACGGTCAAATCCTATGATAAATACAAAAAAAATTATTCTGACGGGAATACACTTGAAACCACGCTGGAAGAGATCTTTGATTCGGCCGATATAGTGAGCCTGCATGTCCCGCTCACGGAGGAAACGCAATTCATGTGCGATAAAGCTTTCTTTGAACGGTTCAAAAAAAATATCTGGTTCATCAATACTTCCCGGGGGCCTATTGTAAATACCGCCGATCTCGCAGCCCAGATCAGGTCAGGTAAGATCATTGGCGCTGCGCTTGACGTGCTGGAATATGAGGATTCTTCCTTTGAAAACCTGTCCGGAAAGTTTCCGGATGCATTTCGTTTCCTGATAGAATCAGACAAGGTCATCCTGACTCCCCATATTGCCGGTTGGACGGTGGAATCGAATATCAAACTGGCAAAAGTGCTGGTGGATAAGATTTTGAAAGCTTTTATACTCAAATGATAAACTTATGAAACTGGAACAGAAATTATTCAAAGGGAAAACGCTTGCGATATTATCAGGTGGGGGAGATACACCGGCTATCAACCACAGTATTGAATCTGTGCGGAACCGTGCCTCGCTTCTTGGATTTAAAGTGTATGGCGTCAGGAAAGGATGGAAGGGCCTGCTCGGGGATGGCGATATCGTGGATCTTACCAACCAGCCTTACGACGGCTGGTATGGTGGTACCGCATTGCGTGCCAGCCGCACCAACCCGTTCCCGTCAAAGAAAAATCCTGAATCACGGATTCCCCAGGTTTTAAAGAACCTCGCCAAGTATAAGATCGATGTATTGGTGACCATTGGCGGAGATGATACCAACGGGGCAGCCAAACGTCTTTTTGAAACCGAGGGCATCCCGGTGATCGGATATCCGAAGACCATCGATAACGATCTACGCACACGCACCATGCATACCTACAAAGGAAAGGAGATTGAAGCAACGCTCTGCCCCGGTTTCCCTTCTGCTGCAAAAGCCATTTCTGAATTCACTTCAAAGATAAAAACCACGGCCGAATCGCATTCACGCATCATCGTCCTGGAAGTCATGGGACGTGATGCAGGATGGCTTACCGGTAGCGCGGTATTTGGCGGGGCTACGCATGGATTGGTGCCGGAATTTGAAATCACCAAAGCGCGTAAAGAAGTTTTCTTCGAGACCGTAAAAGAAGCTTATATGAGATCCCGCAACAAATACCTTGTCATCCCTGTTTCGGAAGGGGTAAGGTGGTTTAATGAAAAATCAGGGAAAGTCGATGTCGTATATGCAAGTTCGGAGGTAGATGAGTATGGTCATCCGCGATTTGGCGGGATCAGCGGGATCATCGCATCCGAGATTTACAAAAAGCTTGGGATTGAAGCCCGTGCCCAGATCTCGGGTTACTATCCCAGATCAGGACACTGCCGCAAGTACGATCGCCGCCTTACAGCAGCCCTGGCTGATAAGGTGGTCGACCTGCTTCTCCGGGAAGATTACGGACAGATGCCGGTCCTGAAAAAGATCGTTCCCTTTATGGAACTGGAGGAATTCAATACCACCTCCATTGATATGGGAACTGTTGGAAATAAATCCCTTTCGGCGGAATATTATGACATCGAAAAATTCTCTTTCACCGATGCTTACACGGATTTCCTTGGAAACATCCTGGAAAAACCGGAAGGGGATCATTTTAAGTATGATTTTCCGGTGGTCATTCCTTAGCTGGCGAGCTGGCGAATTGGTGAACTGGTGAGTTTTTTACTTGGTGAAGTGGTGAATTGGTGAAATGGTGATCTTGTCCGCCTGTCCGCCTGTCCGCTTGTCCGCTTGTCATTGCACCACCAATTGGATAGTATTCCTTGTTTTTTGTTCGAGTAGAACCGTACGGCCTTTTGTAACGCTGGTTATCGCTGAAGGATTGAAGTGTCGCAGAGTCAATAATTCGACATTTTCGTTGTAACGGATCGTATAATTTTCCTGAAGCTCCTCCAGGATGCCAGTTCCGGTAACATGATCTGCATCTACACAAATTGTGAACGAGATCGCTGAATTTTGCATCACATTCACTTTTACATGGTGTTTGGCAAGAAGATCAAAGATCTGGCTAAGGTTTTCTTCTATGATAAAGGAAAAATCCCTTGGTGAAATGGAGATCAGTACCTGGTCACGTTTCAAAATGTAAATAGGATGTGAACATTTCCAGTCTGGCAGGTGTTCAATGGTCGTCCCATCCAGTTCCGGGTTCAGGAAGGACTTTACGCGAAGGATGATGTTGGCATTTTCCAGGGGTTTGATGGTTTTGGGATGGATCACGAAGGCGCCATAATAGGCAAGTTCAACGGCTTCCTGGTAAGAAAGAACCTCCAGTTTTTTCGTATGTTTAAAGTATTTCGGATCTGCAGTCATCACACCGGGAACATCTTTCCAGATCGTCACCTCCTTTGTTTTCAGTGAATGTGCAACAATAGCAGCGGTATAGTCAGATGCTTCCCTTCCAAGCGTAGTAGTATTTCCATGCTTGTCGCCTCCGATAAATCCCTGGATAACCGCAACTTTCCGGGATGCATTGTTCCCGGCAAAAAAATCTTTCATTTTCAACCGGATCTTCTTTCCTGTGAAAGCCCAATCCACCTTTGCATCACGGTATGCAGAATCAGTACGTATAAGTTCACGGGCATCAAACAACCGGCTTTGAATGCCTGAAAGAGAGAGGTAGTGATGGACGATGGCCGTTGCGAAAAGTTCGCCGTAGCTTACCACCTGATCGTATTCAAAATTGTATTCACATTTCTTTCCCTTTGTGAGGTGCTTGCTGCGCAGATATCCACGCAGGTGCTCAAAAAGGTCTTCCACTTCAGCAAAAACGGGGTGACTCTTTTCCTGAAATAATTCCTGAAGGATATCCAAGTGGAACGCTTTGATCCGGTAATAGGATTCTATCATAGGAACAGCATCGTTCGACATGTAGAATTTCAGCAGTTCCTCGAGGGCATTGGTTATCTTGCCCATGGCTGAAATGATCAGAACGATGGTATCCTCCGGGAAACGGCTGATGATGGATGCCACATTCTTGACCCCTTTCGCACTGTTGACCGATGCGCCACCAAACTTGAATACTTTGATGTCCATAAGGCAAAAGTAGGCAATTTCTTTATTTTCCTTACGAAATATCGGAAGGCGAAGGCAGTTCTTTTTCATAACTTTGCAGGTAAATCGGGCATTATGAAATTCATGAAAACCCACTTGCCAGAATTTAAACCGGAACATATGCCTTCATTACTTCTGCATCTTGGATAACACAAAGCTACTTTCACTTTATATTGAAGATCCCAGGACGGGAGAGCTTTCCCGGCTGTTAAAAACGGATGATCCTTCTCTTCCTGGTACCGGGGATAAGAAAAACCCTTTACCCGGTATCCAGCTGAAAGGCATCGTGGGTTCATCCAAAGCCTTTGTTTCTGTTGCCGTTTTCACTTCTGTTCCCAGGTTGCATTTTCATATTCTTCCGGATAAGGAATCGGCTGCCTATTTTTATAACGATCTTGAACAGATCTTAAATGACAGGGATGTCGAAACTGAAAAGAAACAGGTTCTTTTTTTTCCATCCTCTTTTAAAAAAACATTTGATTCCGGACAAAAGGATAATCTTGGACTTTTATCCCGGACGGAGATCCTGAACCGGCTTCATTCACGATCGAGGAAGTTTATCATTGTTACTTATCCCGAAGCTCTTTCGGAGAAGGTGGTAAATAAAAAATTCCTGGAGAAGAATACCTTGAAGTTGAAATCCGGTGAAGCCGTTTCTCTGGAATTTGTGCTTGACCTGCTGATCGAATATGAATTTGAACGGGCCGATTTTGTGATCGAACCGGGCCAGTTTTCCTTGCGCGGGGGGCTGATCGATGTGTATTCGTTTTCGGGCGACCATCCTTACCGTATCGAGTTTGAGGGAGACAATGTCGCTTCCATCAGGACCTTCGATCCGACAAACCAGTTGTCCATCGAGAAAAAAGAAGAAATTTCAATCATCCCGGATATCCGGATCAACCGTGAAAGGCTGATTAAATATGATTCCCTTTTTTCATTTCTGCCGGAAAACACAGTGATCTGGTCAGAGGATATCCGTTATACCGCAGATATCCTGGATAAAAATGAAGATACAAACCTGTTCCTGCCCGGCCAGGAATTTCTGGATGAGATTGGGCGGTTCCGGTTGATTGAATTTGGAAAGAATTTTTATTCCGCTACTGCAAATCCGATCCGGTACAGCATGTCGCCCCAGCCGTCGTTTAATAAAAATTTTGAGCTCCTCTTTGCAGATCTTCAGCAGAATGATGCGAATGGCCTGAAAAATATCCTGCTGGCCGACAATCCCAAGCAGGCTGAACGTTTGAAAAGTATCCTTGATGATATCCTTGAGAAGAAAGCAGATGAAGGTAAAGATGTTCAGTCTTTCATAACGCGTGACTCCTTACACGTGACGCGTCACGAATTGCAGGAAACAATCAATTTCCCTCTGCACGAGGGTTTCATCGACAAAGACCTGAAAATAGCATGTTATACGGATCACCAGATCTTTGAACGCTACCACCGGTTTCACCTGCGCGACGGATATGTGAGCAAGGAAGCGCTCACGCTGAAGGAACTTTACGATCTTCGCCCGGGCGATTTTGTGACCCATATTGATCACGGTATTGGGCGGTTTGACGGACTGGAAAAGATCATTAACAATGACAAGGAACAGGAAGCGATCCGGCTGATCTATAAAAACAATGATATTTTATACGTGAGCATTCATTCCCTTCACCGCATTTCCAAGTATGTGGGAAAAGAAGGAAGTGCACCGGTGCTGAACCGACTCGGATCGGATACCTGGAACAAACTGAAGAACAAGACCAAGAGCCGTGTCAAAGATATTGCCCGGGAGTTAATCCGGTTGTATGCCGAGCGAAGAGTGGCAACAGGTGTGGCCTGTTCGCCGGATACCTATATGCAGACCGAGCTCGAAGCTTCTTTTATTTATGAAGACACACCCGATCAGCTGAAGGCTACCGTTGATGTTAAGAAAGACCTTGAAGCCGAATTCCCTATGGACCGGCTGATCTGCGGTGATGTGGGATTCGGAAAAACGGAAATCGCCGTCCGTGCAGCATTCAAGATGGTTGCCGAAAGCCGCCAGGTGGCCATCCTGGTCCCGACGACCATCCTGGCATTGCAGCATTACAAGACATTTTCGGAACGGCTTCGCGATTTTCCCTGCAAGGTCAATTTCATCAACCGCTTTAAATCTACCAGGGAACAGAGCCAGATCCTGAAAGAACTCGAGTCAGGAAAGATTGATATCCTGATCGGCACCCACCGTTTGCTGAGTAAGGACATAATATTCAAAGACCTGGGATTACTGATCATTGATGAGGAACAGAAATTTGGTGTTTCTTCCAAAGAAAAGATCAAACATTTCAAGATCAATATAGATACGCTGACGCTCACTGCAACTCCCATTCCGCGGACGCTGCAGTTTTCATTAATGGGAGCAAGGGACCTTTCGATCATCAACACACCTCCACCGAATCGTTATCCCGTGCAAACAGAAATCCATCCTTTCAGGGAAGAGGTCATCCGGGAAGCAATTCAGTATGAGCTCTCGAGGGGAGGGCAGGTTTTCTTTGTCAATACCCGAGTGCAGAATATTGTTGAAGTTGCAGGAATGTTGCAACGGATGGTTCCCAAGGCTAAGGTCGCCATTGCTCATGGGCAGATGGATGGTAAAAAGCTCGAACGGGTGATGGTCGATTTCATTGAAGGAGATTATGACGTGCTGGTGGCAACGACCATCATTGAATCAGGGCTGGATATTTCCAATGTCAATACCATTATCATCAACGATGCTCACCATTACGGATTGAGCGACCTGCATCAGTTGCGCGGACGGGTGGGCCGTTCGAACAAAAAGGCGTTCTGTTATCTTCTTGCGCCACCGATGTCGTCACTGACAGATGAAGCCCGGAAGCGATTACGCACCATCGAAGAGTTTTCCGATCTGGGTTCCGGCTTTAACATTGCCATGCGCGACCTCGATATCCGTGGCGCCGGTAATATCCTTGGCGCTGAGCAAAGCGGGTTCATTTCGGAGATCGGGTTTGATATGTACCAGAAGATCCTCGACGAAGCCATCCTGGAGTTAAAGGAACAGGATTTCAAAGAGGTCTTCCGGGAAGAACTTCCAAAGGAATTTGTGAAAGAATGCCAGATCGAGACTGACCTTGAGATCCTTATCCCGGATGATTACATTACTAATATCACGGAAAGGCTGAGTCTTTATAAAGAACTTGACTCTCTTGCCTCGGAATACGAACTGGTGAAATTCAGGGGAAAGCTGGAAGACCGGTTCGGACATGTCCCGGAGCAAACACTGGCTCTGCTGGATACGATCCGCTTGCGGTGGCTTGCCAAAAAAATCGGTTTTGAGAAACTGATCCTCCGCAACAACCGCCTGGCCTGCTATTTCATCAGCAATGAAGATTCTCCTTATTTTCAATCGCCCCAGTTCACAGCTATCCTGGAATACATCAAAACCAATCCCTCCAACTGCAGGATGAAAGAAGACAAGAACAGGCTGATGCTCATTTTCCGTGAAACCGGGAAGGTCAGGCATGCACTTGAAGCGTTGGAACAGATGCCGGTGGTTAATTAGGGGTTAGGCATTGGGCATTAGCCATTAGGT
This sequence comes from Bacteroidales bacterium, assembly GCA_003142515.1. Classification (GTDB taxonomy): domain Bacteria; phylum Bacteroidota; class Bacteroidia; order Bacteroidales; family FEN-979; genus FEN-979. The sequence goes on along the minus strand of PLMO01000123.1, from coordinate 161 downwards.
GTTGGGTATTAGGCGTTAGGTATTGGTCAACTCGCCAACTCGCCAACTCACCAACTCGCCAACTAAAAAAAGACACTACAACCTGCAGCATCCTTTTTCCTGATGAAGTTTTATTATTCTAGTTTTTCTTCCCTGTAAGTTTAAAGGTATCCACTTCCCAT
>PLMO01000175.1 GCA_003142515.1 Bacteroidales bacterium | reverse complement strand
ATAAAAAATTCACACAGGCGTTTAATTCATTGCTTGAACGGCTTGATGAATTACATCAAAAAAAGAATCTGCCCCAGGACAAGGATTGGATTCAGAAAGGATGATTTGTAAATCGTAACGCGTAACGCGAAGAGTATAGTTTAAATTTATTGGTGATGTTGTTTTCTGGAATCACAGAGATGAAGCCCAAGACTTCACGATAGTTTCGAGAGTCAGCGAAGTCGGAGTTAGTCGTGATTTTCGGTACGAGTATGCGTCACCCGTCACGCGTTTCGCGTCACGAACTTATCAACAACCGTATTACCTTTTCCCTCACTACCCGATTAAGCAGAAATTATAAACAATGAAAATGCACCGGTATGTTAAGCAATTGCTGGAGGATCTTGAAACAGCAGCAGCAAATCCGCCTGCGTCTCCATGCATTGAGTTACTGCATGATTTTGAGATTGATCCCTGGATCGGGGAACTGGCGCTTGCACCTTTTAAACCAATTTCAGAATGGATAGGAATAGAGACAGAAGTATTCCCTCCTAAGCGCCTGCTTACTGCCAGGCAAATGACAAAGCTCTTCAACGCAATGGTGAAGGTCCTGGAATCCCTTAATATTGAATTATTACTGCCGGATAATTTTCCCCAGAAACAAAAATACAACTCACTCGTTTCAGAATGGGAAACACCGGTTCAGTACCTTCCACGCTCCGGATTCGACCTGGTTCTGTGTCAAGGCATCCGGGAAACCTGCCCTCACCGTAAATATTGCACATGTCCAAATGAGAATGATTTATTTATGGATCAAGACAGACCTCGTGAAAGAAGCAGTGATGAAGAGGATATCGAATGCCCGTTTTAATTGGTTCAGTCAAAGGACGCAGGAATCGTGACGCGTGACGCGGAAGATCGTGACGGTTGACGCGTAACGCGTTACGCGTTGAGTAGTGCAGATATGTTCATTTCTTTTAACCGTCTACTGATAAAAAATCTATCCTTTGTTGGTGATTGCATGTCTTCCCTCAGGCCGGACGGGCCTTCGGCGTGACCGCAATCCCGAGTACTCGGGACTTATGCGGTTACTGGTATGTTTTTTATTTTTTCAGCCTCATGAAATTTGCGTAAGAAAATCGAGGAATGAGCGTTAAAAACTGCGGAGTGTTTGAGGAGCGTAGCGACGAGTTTCTGCAGTTTAGCGAATGATGAAGATTTTTAGCAAATTTCATGAGGCGGTGATTTTTCTTTGCCAACTTTCTTTGGGTGGTAGCCAAAGAAAGTTGGGATACAGACCTGGAGCAGGCAATGCTGGACCGGATATGGAGGATGCTGGTTGGGTTGATCAAGAGCGTCACGAATTTGAACTTAACAGGATAGAAAAAGCTGAACTGGTCACAAATTGTGACCGGTTGAATTCCCTCAAGCACAGCAATACAACCCCATTTGTTTTCACTGAACAAGGAGTAGCTATGCTCTCTTCAGTTCTTCATTCCGGGAAGGCAATACGGATAAACATTGAGATTATGAGAGCATTTGCAAGATACCGGACCTTTTTACATGAAACTGAAGAGCTTAGGAAAGAATTGCATGCTTTGAATAAAAAATTCACACAGGCATTTAATTCATTGCTTGAACGGCTTGATGAATTGCATCAAAAAAAGAATCTGCCCCGGACAAGGATTGGATTCAGAAAGGATGATTTATGACGCAAGAATCGTGACGCGTAACGCGTTTTGTATGCTCTCCCCGCTTTAACATCCCAAAATGGGATTTTAAAGAAATGTATTCTGCTTTTGTCAATTCGAACATAAAATCCTTAGGGAATCTTTGAATATTTCTTCCTTCAGCTGTATTAAGACCAACCGGTCAGGAAAAACAAGGGTTGTTATTGAGCGACAGAACTTGGCAAAATATTCAATTCCGTAAAACTCATTTTATCGGATTTATTATTGCCTGTAATTTTCCTGTCAGCAATGGAAATCTGTCTCTCCTTGAAAATGGATTCATATGACCAAATATTGCCTCTTCCATTTTTGGTGTTACCAATGCTGCAAATTCAGATTGAAGATGGGTTAGAACATTATCAGGAGCTGAAAGAATCACTTCCACAAGATTAATCCTGTTATCCAGCACATATATGATGTCCTCCAGATCATGGCTGGTTCGTGGGTCTGTTCCCCTATTATGATAAGCATCAAATTTAGAAGCAAGGAAGTAAGCAAGGGGTAATATTTTGATAGAAATAAGTTTATCCAATACAACTTTCTCCAGATATTCAAATCCTTCTTTGAACCAGAGATTCGTCGGTGCCCAACCAATTTCCTTGGTTGACATTACATCCACAAGAATTCCCTGATATACGAATCGGCAAACATTTTTTTCTTCCGGATCCGGAAAGAATCCTTTTTTGGCCAATTCTTGCCTTATTTTTTCAAGTTGGCCAAGGGTGACGATTTCAAGGGCAATATCAATATCCTTCGTCGGGCGTACTTCGTCTGCAGCCGGATCATCAACATATAAGCTAACAACAGCCCCACCGACAAATATAGATTTCTTGTTGAGTTCTCCCAAAGCAGAAGCAACTTCTATGATGCTTTCAGTATCAATTTTTCTTCTCATTGGAGTATCCTAAACGATTTTTTAATTCTTGCATAGCGATTTGTTGTTCTCTGGTTCTCCCGATTCGGAGTGCATCGATCAATGATAACAATTCATATAATTCCGAATCCAGCTTTGCTGCTTTTATTACCCCTGGATGAAGAGGTTCAATTGCCTGACCCCGGTGTTCGCCCAATGCATCAGGCCAGACATAGATTTCCTGGCTTTGAATAAGTTTATTTAACGGTGGTGCCGAATGGGCTGTAGGCATACCCCTGACAATAGGCCCAGGTTTCAGGGGAAAGACATATTTAAACCCATGCTCTAAAAATTCCAGAAACGTCTGTTTCATGAGTTTTCGTTTATCGGCATCAAGTAATCCAGCAAACGCTGATCGGTTTAGTGATTCACTTACCTCGGAAGAACTGATAAAAAGAGCCGTTGCCAAATCTTTTCCAAACCAGTTTTGGTCTTTTAAAGTTGCAATTTTCAGTAGAACTACCACATCCTGTGGCCGCATTCCATTGTGTTTATTCATTTGATTGTTCTTGATTCGCGATTCGCGAATTGCAAATATACATTATTTCTGAATCACTAAAGATGTTCTATCCTGAGATTTTATCCCAGGTTTTTCCCATTTCCGGCTTTTTAAACTCCTCAGATATTTTGATGTACTTAATAAAAGTTTTCCGGGCGGTTTGAGTTGTGGTCAGTTTATTTAGAATATTTTTGCATAGCAATATCGCAAGAAACCAATCTTTACACCATGAAAAAGATTCTACTTTTTGTATTTTCCATGCTTTTACTGGGTGGAATTACAGTAAAAGCACAGGATACTTTTTCCATTGTTGCTATCGATTCAATAACAGGTGAGATCGGCAGTGCAGGCGCATCGTGCGTCAGTTCGAGCCCCACCTATCCGCATGGCGCCCAGATTCTCAGCGATGTGATCCCCGGGATCGGGGTTATCCATACACAGGCTGCATGGCTTGCAGCAAACCAGCAAAATGCGCACAACTGGATGATGATGGGTCTGTCTCCCCAGCAGATCATTGATTCACTTGTGGCTCATGATGCCCAAGGAAATCCGACCACACGTCAGTACGGAATCGCCGATTATAACGGTGGTCACCCGCGGAGTGCTGCTTATACCGGGACCAATTGCTCGAATTATAAAAATGATACGGCTCATCTGAATTATTCCATCCAGGGGAATATCCTGCTGGGGCAACAGATCCTCGATTCCATGCAGCATTGCTTTCTAAATACCCCGGGAACCCTGGCCGATCGCCTGATGGCTGCCCTTCAAGGCGCTAAGGTCATCGGGGCCGATACACGCTGCGCTGTCCATAATACCTCCTCCGAGTCATCATTCCTCCGGGTAGCCAAAATGACCGATCCCCCTGATTCCCTCTACCTGGATCTTTGGATGGCTTATCCCTCAGGAACATCTGGGATTTTCCCGGTAGACCCAATCGATTCCCTTCAGACACTTTATAATTTATGGAAGACGACCAACGGGATCAGGGAAATTGGAAAAATTCCCGAAAATACTGTAAAGGTATATACCGATGCTTCCGGGAGTACAATATTTGATTTTACCTTCTGCAAGGATTATAAAAACTGCTACCTGACAATCGTTGATCTTTACGGGAGAACCCTTCTTTCGAACACCATTACATCACGGATTATGCGGATAAACCTACCTGCCGGTGTAACTAAGGAGTTTCTGGTTTACCAGGTGATAAAGCAAAACCATATCATTGTTGCAAAGGGAAAATTTGTCAGGTGATATTAAACGGATGACAAATACCTGATGCAAGGGTAAAGATGATCAGAGGGGCTTTTACAGCTGATTCTGATGTTATAATTGTTTTATCCAGCAACGGCGCGTAATATGTTGCCTGCCATTATACATCTTCCACATTTGGGAAGCTGCATTACCATCAAGTTGCGGATTAGTTACCAATTTTTTGACATTATTCCGGATATACCCTTTGTGAATCTCAAGATGATAGATGGAAACTATGCCTTTTCCCTGGTAATCCAATCCAACAAAATCTTACCAGTTTTTCATTCCACCGCTCATTAGCCTTATGGTTGATGATCCCTGCAATTCTTCCCACCAGTTTCTTGCTTTTCCAGGCGAGCCAGTATTCTGCTTCGCAAAATTCAAATGCAGGATTTTTTTTTGGAGAAAGTGTTTTTTTCTCCGATCTCCGCATCGGAGGGCACCAGAATTTATTGCTTTTATAGAGCTTATAAGGAAAACCCCTGAATTTCCTCATATCGCTGTTTGCAGATACTTTTTTGATATAAATATCCATAAATAGAATATGAATGTTTAATGATGGATCTTGAGATTATGCCCTAAATTCACAAAAGTCTGATTTTTTATTTCTTAAGCGGATATCCAACTGTCTGGCCAAAGAGAACTCTCTGGTCAGCACGTAAATTTAATTTTGCTGTAAGAGCAGGTTTATTGCAATTATGAAACCATGATGCCAGGCCCTGAGAAGCAGCAAACAAATATACATTGCCTGCAATTAGGCCTGTATCAACATAATAATAGGACTTTTGAATTTCAGGATTCTGCAAGCCTGGTTCCTGATAGCCAGAAGTATTGGAAAGTTTATTAATATCAGCAACATAGATGAGGCGAACGGGCGCCTTATCTCCAAANNATGAAATGCATCATAAAAATAGATTCCTTCCTGCATAGCTACATAAAGATCAATTTCCTGCGAGTTGCTTGCAGTTGCTGCGGTTCTTCCGGGAATTCCAAATGGACCTTTTTTACGATTTACTCCACATGCTGCCCAGAGAAGATTTGAAAGTGTTTGTAATGACAGTTGTTTATCACTTATTTCACGGGTAGTCTTTCGTTGCTGTAGTGCTTTTAGTACTGATTTACCATTATCAAGTTGGGGGTTCAAAAGTGCAATTGGTTGTTGATTCTGAAAAGAATCAGTGTCTCCAGAAATAGAAGCTCTTCCAGATTCCTTTTTTATTTTTTTATTTAACATCATATTATCCTTTCTTTCTTGGAAATTTCCCGTGAATAGATTTTTTGTCAGTTTCGATGTTTCCTGGATCTCCGGTATTTAAAAAATCCTTATAAATCAGGATCGGGGGAACCGTCTTTATATAATCATCATTGAATTTCCGGTAGGCTTTCAAAAAACCGGTGGGGACGAGCAGACAAGTTATAACACAAAATTTACCTATACGCTGCTTTATCAATTTCAGGGATCGATTTCAATTTCCGTGGCGGATCAAGGTATTTATCCAGGAAAGAATAGATTTTCAGCCGGATCTGTTTTGCAATGCGGGTATCGATGCGGTCGAAGGAGTGTCCGCCTTCCACATCTTTGAAAATTTCATATTCAAATTGCTTTCCTTCAGCTTTTAATGCCTGGATGAGGTGTTCGACCTCCAGTACATTGACATCGTCATCGTTGGTATTTGTATGGATCAGCAACGGGGTTTTAAGCTTTTGCGCATTCCATGCAGGGGAACGCTTCCTGTACTCTTTGATATCCGCCTTTGCATCTTTACCCAAATGATAATCTGCAGAGAACAGTTTCCGGTACTCGTCATCCGAATACCCCATTCTTGCCACCAGGTCACTGACGGGGTTTCCCGCAAAGCAAACCTTATATTTCTCCGGGTGGTCGAATACGCACATCAGCGCGATCATCCCGCCATGGCTCCAACCGATGATACCGACCCGGGTGCTATCTACCATTTCGTAATTCCTGACCATGTAATCCCGGCTGGCGTTCACATCATCATTCTCCAGTCCGCCGTAATCAATCTTTTCATAAAAATCCTTTCCATAACCGGTACTTCCGCGGTATTCAGGTGCAATCACAATATACTGCTGCGCCATCAGTTCACGGATGATGTGGGTATGGTACGTTGTAAAATCGGCATGAACACCTCCGTGAGGGAGTACCAGCAGCGGGTATTTTTTATCCGTTTTGATGTCTTTCGGGATGAAGATATAGCAATAGAACTTTACCGGGTTATCAACTCCCATGGCGGTAGGGTTTTTCACCTGCTTTTCCGATATAGGCGGACCCGTAATATAGACTTTATCAATAAATGCAACATCGCCGACCCGGTTGTACCAGTAAATATCGTCTATCGTCTTTTGCAGGCTGGATATATCATATTCCATCGATTCGATCTTATTTTTGATCTCTTTCAGCGAACTGTCGGCATTTTGGGCGATCCCCGGGCAAATCGTTGCGAACAATAAAACGGATAAAAGGATTGATTTTTTCATGGCGGTAAGAATTTGATAAACAAAGATAGATGATTAACTGACGAATTAACAAACTCACACACACTCCTCGCAGGCAGACCTCGTCACCGCGAGGACGTGACGCGTTATGCGTTACGACTAATTATTACTTCCCACCCCCCGACAAAAGAATAAGAATTTTTAAAGATAGGAAATGGGAGTTTAGACATATGCGCTATTAATGTTCGTAAAGTTGTCGCAAATTATTAATTTTACAAGAAAAATATGAAAAAATCATCTCTTCTTCTAAATATTATAATGCTGATCAGCATCAGCACTTCTTTTGCACAAGCCATCCATTCCGGATACAGGATCGCTAATAAGATTCACATCGAGGGTGATGGAGGATGGGATTATCTTACCATGGATGATTCCAACTCAAGGTTATATATCTCTCACGGAACGATTTGTCAGATTTTGGATGTCACCCAGAAAAAAGTTGCAAGGACTATCCCCGACACGAAGGGAATTCACGGAATTGCACTGGCAAGGGATATCAATAAAGGATTTACCAGCAATGGCAGAGACACTTCTGTGACGGTCTTTAACATGAAAACGCTCCAGGTCATTACGAAAATCAAAGTGACAGGTAATAATCCGGATGCCATACTTTATGATCCTTTTTCGCACAAAGTTTTTACGTTTAACGGGAGAAGTTCAAATTCCACCGTGATTGATGCAAATACAAATCAAGTGATCGGAACTATCGCACTTCCCGGCAAACCTGAATTTTCCGTCACCGATGGAAAAGGGAAAGTCTTTGTAAATATTGAAGATAAAAGTCAGGTGTGTTGGATCAATCCTGTGACATTAAAAGTTGAAAAAACATGGCCCATTGCACCTGGTGAAGAACCAAGCGGTTTGGCGATAGATAGCAAGGATCATCGGCTATTTGTTGTTTGCAGTAATAAATTAATGATCGTTCTGGATGCGGATAACGGGAATGTTGTTTCTAAATTAGACATTGGAGAAAGAGTTGATGGGGTTGCATATGATCCAGCCTTAAAACGGGTTTATAGCTCTAATGGGGATGGAACGATGACCATTGTGCAGGAAGAAAACAAAGACACATTTAAAGTAATAGAAAATTTCGCTACTCAAAAAGGGGCAAGGACCATCGCGGTGAATCCGAAAACACATCGAATCTATTTGCCTGTTGCCGAATATGAAGCAGCGCCGGCAGCAACAACAGATAACCCCCGTCCCAGGCCTGCCATCAAAGCAAATTCATTTATGATCCTTGAAATAGAACCGATCATAAAATAGAATGAAAAATTAAAAATGAAGAATGAATAACAGATTCTTCGACTAAGCAATATATATAATGCGTAATGCGGTTCGGTTATGCTACAATCATAAATATCCTTAATGTTGTAAGTCACACACAACCCTTCGTTCCGTGAATAATAAAAAACGGGTAAAATTCCCCAAATACCAGGTATTTAAGCATACGACCGAGTCGAAGAAAAAAAATATGGTCGGTTCTAACCCTGAGATCCTGAAAAGAAAAGCGGTATATGCTGCGCTGAACCCGGATTACATCTCGAACAGCACCGGGTCGGCTGAAACCTTATTCCAGTATACCCTTGTTCCCGGAAAATCAAACGGAGAATAGTCAAAGGATCATCAACAAAAATATTATTCTTAATTCAGGCAACTTAATAAGTAATTCACAATCTTTATATTGAATAGTATTAAATTTCATTTCTATGAAAAAAATCTTTACACTTTTTAGCATCCTGTTCATCTGCCTCACTTCCATCAATATTTATGCAGAGACAGACACGGTTACCTGCACTTTTTTCTTATACTCCAAAGCATCCGTCGGGTGTAATGTTTATCTCGTTTACCAGGGAAATGCACCAAGTTCTGCCACCTTCAACTGGAATTACTGACGTTCATACATCTGGGATATTGGTTTATCCAAACCCGGTTCATCAAAATGTCACCGTTTTACTCCCGTCATCCGGTAATGTTTCTGCTTCCATTGAACTTTATTCAGTGGATGGCCGAAAATATCTTGAACAGATGATAAGCCAGCCCAAAGCCGAACTGGATCTTTCTGCACTTCCTTCGGGCATGTATTTTTTGAAGGTCTTAAGCAAAGAAGGGATAATGACAGGGAAATTATTGAAGGAATAATAAGGTTAAATTCAAAAATCCTAAAACGAGCCCTTTAGCCTTACGAATACGGATGTCTGCAAAAAGCTGGCAAGAGCCGGATCATATGATTGAAAAGATTGTGCTATCACCGAAAGGTCAAGGTTGTTCATGAGTGAGAACGTAAAAGTCGGGATGATGAAAACCATGCGGTTGGAAGGATTGTAAATACCCGCAAGCGAAAGATTGATCAACGGAGTGGCCGGATAAGAGATATTGCCGAAAATTGAAAACCCATTCAGGAAGGGATTCTTTGCACTCAACAATCCGGGGTTAAACTGTAAAAGCAGGATGCTGGTAGCATTGACGGAATTTGAATTGTAAAAACCCTCAAATTGGATAAATATCGAATTTCTGAATGTGTAATCATATTCCACTGAAGAAAGAAATACGCCGGATGTATCGCCAAAATGCCTAACTGGCCGGAACCAGCTCACCTCCCCTTTGAATCCGCCTTTTGCGATCTGTCCGGCCCACCCCATTCCCAGCACAAGATCGCTTTGTGTATATACCCCGGCCAGTCCCTGGAAATCATATCTCCAGTGATTGAAACGGTATAATCCCGCAGCAGTGATCTTTTGGTTCTTATCTGCTTTGACGGCAATCTCGGCTTTTGACGACGGACTGGTAAAATACTGCACCCTTATTGCATCACTGCCGGGCTTTTCTTCATAATCAAAATCAAAATACGAATA
>PLMO01000184.1 GCA_003142515.1 Bacteroidales bacterium | reverse complement strand
AGCGGGTATACGGCCGATGAAATAGAAAAGCTTATGGATTCTGAAGTTTTTCAGCGTTGGGTGGCAGGGGTTATGGATGACCGGTACATCTATTATTACCGGAAGGAAGATCCCAATGGTGGATGGGTTTCCCTGGATTTCGATTTCAGGAAAAAGCTGACATCCCAGCTTCCAACCAACCTTATCTCCCCTTATGAGATGGATTATGCTTTCCTTCAGATTCTGGGAACTTCATCAGCAGCCTGTAATAATAACTTCGACCGACTTATGATCCCCTTCCGCTGCGTCGTATCAGATGTTGATTCCACACAAAAAATCGTATTGGGAAAGGGTGATCTCAGCAGTGCTGTGCGGGGTTCCATGAGCATCCCTTTTGTTTTTAAGCCTATTACCATCAATGGAAAACTCGTTTTCGACGGTGGGATGTACGATAATTTTCCTACCGATGTAGCTGTAAAGGAGTTTCACCCCGATGTGATCATCGGCAGCAGGGTTGCTGAACGCTATAGCAGCCCCGACCGGGAGGATGTTGTTTCCCAGTTGCTGAGTATGCTGATGGCCAGGCAACCCGACAGTATCCCCTTCCCGAATTCCGTATTGATCGCACCCAACATTCCTCACATCAACATCATCACTTTTACCAGGGTTCATGAACTTGCAGACAGTGGGTACCGGGCAGCCAAAAGAAAGATCTCTGACATACGGAAGCTCGTAAAAGACTCACTGGATCCAAGGATCCTGGCGCAAAGACGTGACGATTTTCATAAAAAAGAACCCCCGGTTGTTTTTGATTCCATCCATATCACCGGATTGAATGCGGCACAAACCCGTTATGTGATCAAGATCCTGAAACATGGAAAAAAGCTTGTCAGCCCGGAAGATCTGAAAAAACAATATTTCCGTTTCATCAATGAGGGCTTTATCAAAGGGATTCATCCCATCGCAAGGTTCAACCCGGCTTCAGGATATTACGATCTTTATCTCGATATACAGAAAGCCGAAAATTTCAATATCCAGTTTGGCGGAAACATCAGCCTTGGTGCGAACAGCCAGGGGTTCCTGGAACTCCAATATAAATACCTCTGGACCAAAGCCCTCCGGTTCACGATCAATGGCTATCTGGGGAGATTCTATAATTCAGTTAAAACCAATGCCAGGATCGATTTCAACTCAAAAGTGCCCTGGTTCCTGGAAACAGGATATACCTATAACCATTACGATTATTTTGCAACGACGACCTATTTTTTCGATGATAAGACCCCTTCTTATGTCAGGCAACGTGAATATTTCGGGGATCTCCGTATCGGGATGGCTATGACCAATAAGGGAAAACTGAGTTTCAGCACTTCCTATGCCTTTAACAACAGCAGTTATTATCAGAATAATATGTTCTCAAGGCTTGACACAACTGATCAAACCAGTTTTAATTTCGTCAATCCGGAACTATGTTTCGAGTTGAACAACCTCAACAGGAAGCAGTATGCAAATGCCGGGGCATGTTTGAAATTAGCCCTTGGATATGTAAACGGAGATGAAGACTTCCTGCCCGGAACCCTTACCTTAAACAAGAAAGAGTTCAAAGCTGACCATTCCTGGTATTATTTAAAGCTGCTTTATGATAATTATTTCGCTTCATGGGGACCTTTAAAATTTGGCCTGTACACTGAAGCTCATCTTTCCAACCAGTCATTGATGAACAATTATACCTCAACCATTCTCAACATACCCGATTTCCATCCGGTTCCGGAAATGCAGACCCTGTTGATACCTGCTTTCAGGGCAACCAGTTTTGCGGGATTTGGCTTAAAAACGGTTTTAAGGCTGTATAAAAAAATTGAGTTCCGGCTTGAGGGTTATGTATTCCAACCTTACCAGGAGATCCTCGAGAACCCATTGGATCAGACTCCTATGCTTGGACTTGTACTTTCCGACCGCGCATGGGTTGGATCAGCTGCTCTTGTTTACAATTCATTCATTGGTCCTATCAGCCTTGGTATTAATTATTATGATAAGTTGGCCGTGCCTGTTACCATCAATATCAATATCGGGTATATCCTGTTTAACAGGAAGGCATTGCCATAGCTGGTGATTAATTAAATGGCGAGATAGCGAAATGGCGAAATAAAAAATGTAGCCTGTATTCATACTTTATGAACTTTATAAACTTTATAAACTTTAAAAACTCTGTAACTCTGTGACTCTGTGACTTTCAATTACCAATTTTCAATATTCAATTAAAAAATGCTACTTTTGCACTTCAATCTATCATTTTACCGGCCCTGGTCGGACGCTGAAATCATATATAATGTTTAATTTGTTGAAATCCATTAATGAAAAATTTAAAAAACACCCATCAGATTCCTGAATCTGAGAATAATCCGTTTCAGGAAGAGAATTCTTCACCTGTTGAACAAACAAAATCCGAAAGTAAAGAAACACTACCCACTGAATCCGTTCAGACCGAAGAAGAAAAATATACTGAGGAATTCCACGAAATCCTCCCTGAAATAAAGGAGGAACTTCCCGAAGATGCGCCTTTGGAAGAGAATAACCCTGTTGAAGAACTCCACGAAATCCTCCATGAAATAAAGGAGGAACTTACCGAAGATGCACCCTCGGAAGAGAATAACACTGTTGAAGAACTCCCTGAGATTCTCCCTGAAATAAAGGA
>PLMO01000033.1 GCA_003142515.1 Bacteroidales bacterium | reverse complement strand
AAGGGATTCATCAGCTGTCCCATCTTCATGTTTTTCCGGGAGATGAAATCCTGGATAAATGCATATAAAGGGTCTTGTCCCCATTCGGTAATTTCAGCTGCTTCTTTCAGGAAAGAACCCAAAAGTGCGGAAACAACCGGCGCAGGATTCCAGACTTTGTGAACAACCTGTTCATCATAGACCATTGGGGGAACAAAGAAAAACCAGGAATTAATCCAAAGGTCGGGAATTAGATTGGCTCGTTCTTTTATCAAGTGAATAACGGTGGCCAGATAAGGATCTTCAAAATGCAGGTTTCTCTTTTCAAGTTCCTGATTCAGGAAGCCAATGAGTTCTTTTTCCGGTTTTTTAACGAGGTAATGATGATTGTACCAACGAGCTTTTTCAGGATCGAATTTTGAACCGTGTTTCCCGACCCTTTCTATGGAGAATTCATGGATCAGCTCATCCATTGTAAATAACTCCTGCTCGGTTCCGGGATTCCATCCCAGGAATGCCAGCATGTTTACAAATGCTTCGGGCAGGTAGCCGGATTCGCGATACCCGGAGAAGATGTCTTTTGTTACAGGATCCGTCCATTGCAACGGAAATACAGGAAACCCGAGACGGTCACCATCTCTTTTGCTGAGTTTCCCGTTTCCTTCGGGTTTGAGCAACAACGGCAAATGGGCAAACTTCGGCATGGAATCTCCCCATCCAAGATAATGGTAAAGCAAAACGTGCAAAGGCGCCGAAGGAAGCCATTCTTCACCACGGATTACATGAGAGATCTCCATAAGGTGGTCGTCTACGATATTGGCAAGGTGATAAGTTGGCCATCCATCGGATTTGAATAAAACTTTATCGTCCAGGCTCGACGATTGTACCAACACATCCCCGCGGATCAGGTCGTTTACATGGATCTCTTCATTTTCAGGTATCTTGATCCGGATGACATAGGGTTCACCGGATGCAATGCGCTGGTTAACCTCATCCCCGGGCAGCGAGAGCGAATTTTTCATGCCAAGCCTCGTGAACGGTCCGTATTGGGAAAGATGTACATCATTATTTTTCTCCTTTTCGCGCATTATATCAAGTTCTTCGGAAGTATCAAACCCATAATAGGCATACCCGTGTCCGACGAGCTGTTCAGCATATTCACGGTAGATATGTTTCCTTTCCGACTGCCGGTAGGGGCCATAAGGTCCCCCGTTTACAATACCTTCATCAAACCTGATCCCGCACCAATTAAGCGATTCAATGATGTAATCCTCGGCGCCCATAACATAACGGCTCTGATCAGTGTCTTCAATGCGAAGAATCATCTTTCCGCTATGTTTACGGGCAAAAAGGTAATTATACAATGCGGTTCTTACGCCGCCGATATGGAGCGGGCCCGTTGGACTGGGTGCGAACCGTACCCGTATTTTCTGATCGTTCATAAGTTATTTCTGAAAAGTTATTTTCGGTAGAATGAAATCCAATGCACATTGCACCGATTCTTCCACACTCATCCGGTCGGTTTTTAATACAAGATCCGGATTCGGGGGAATATCAAAAGGCGAACTAATCCCGGTAAACTCCGGGATTTCTCCCTTCCGGGCCTTTGCATATATGCCTTTTACATCACGGGTTTCACAGATCTCCAATGGTGCACTGATAAAAACTTCAAGAAAATCATCTTTCCCTATAATGTTCTTTGCCATCGTTCGGATCTCATTCGTAGGACTGATAAAACAGTTGATGGTCACAATACCGCAATTCACAAAAAGCTTATTGACTTCTGCTATCCGCCGGATGTTTTCTTTCCGGTCCTCCATCGAAAATTTCAGGTTTTTGTTGATGCCAGTCCTGACAAGGTCTCCATCAAACAGCATCACGAGAAATTCCCGTTTGCAAAGTTCTTTTTCAAGCGCAAGGCCGATAGTAGTCTTGCCGGACCCCGACAATCCTGTCATCCATAAAACTTTTGCCTTCTGTTTCAACCGTTGTTCCTTGTCTGAACGGCCTACCGGTTTTTTGTCCGAAAAAAAAAGTTCCATTAATCAGATTATATGTTGGTTTAGTACGCAAAATTAGCTTAATTTTTCAGGGATTCAAATGGGATGATTCAGGAATGAAATACCTTTACAGCGAAAATAAAATGGCAAGGCTTCCCGTTCTTATGGAAGTATAAAATATTATGACGGACAATTATCAGATACTGATCCGAAAACTTGATGAATTCATCAGGAAGTATTACAGAAACCAGCTTATCAGGGGATCCCTGCTGTTCATTGCGATCCTGTTTGTTTCGTATCTCCTCTTTGTAACCCTTGAGTATTTCTGGCGCTTTGGAACAGTTCCCAGGTCCATCCTGTTTTATCTCTTTGTCTTCCTTAATGGCTCCGCAGTACTAATTTTTATTGTAGATCCGCTGCTGAAAATCCGAAAGATCGGAAAAATTATCTCCCACGAACAAGCGGCAATAATCATTGGAAAGCATTTCGGAGAGATCAAAGACAAGCTTTTAAACACCCTGCAATTGAAGAAACTTGCAGAATCAGGTGAAGAAAACATCGAACTGCTTAAGGCAGGCATCGACCAAAAAATCATCCAACTTAGGCCCGTCCCATTCATTCGCGCCATCGACTTTTCAAAAAACAGGAAATTCCTGAAATATACGGTTCCACCTTTTTTAATCTTCCTCCTCCTTCTGCTTATCGCTCCTTCCATGCTCATGAAACCATCTGTAAGGATCCTTCACCATTCAATAGTGTTTGTCGAAGAAATGCCCTTCCACCTGCTGATCCTTAATAAAAGTCTGGAAGCATTCCAACAGGAAGATTTTATTCTGAATATCAAGGTGACCGGCGATAAACTTCCGGATGAGGTTTTCCTTGAAAATGAAGGGGTTTCCTATAAACTGAACAAAGTAAGCCGGATCCTCTTTTCGTATACTTTCAAGACACTTCAGAAATCCGAAAAATTTCGCCTGGAAACCAGGAAATACAAATCGGAAGAATTTGAACTGAAGGTTTACCCGAAACCAACAATTTTAAGTTTCGAAACAGGATTGACCTATCCGCCCTATCTGAACCGGAAAAATGAGATCCTTGAAAATACAGGCGACCTGATCATTCCGGAAGGCACCCGGGTGAACTGGAAATTTTTTACAAAGGATGTCGATTATATCCTGGTGCATTTCGACAATGAAACAAAATACCTGAATAAGCAGGAAAGCAATGCTTTCGAATATAGTGCTGCTTTTTCCAGAAGCACCTTCTATTCGATGAAAGCAGGAAATTCCTACAAACGGCAACAGGATTCGCTTTCCTATACGATAACTGTGATACCTGATGGCTATCCGATGATCACGGTCGAGCAGCAGAAAGACTCAGTGTTATTATCGCGAATATTTTTCCAAGGCGTGATCAGGGATGATTATGGTTTTTCGCGGCTGGCATTCACATGTACCCTGATCCACGGTAGCGATACTTCATTCAAGGAAACCAAAACAACGAACCTGGTATTTAATAAAACGCTGAACCAGCAATCGTTTTATTATTCCCTTGATATTAATGAATGGGTGAAAAACCCGGGAGACGAACTGGATTATTATTTTGAAGTTTGTGATAACGATGGATTACACGGGCCTAAATGCGCACGCTCAGGATTATTGAAATATAAAGCCCCGACACTGGAAGAAATCGAAAAAACCACATCACAGCAGGAACAAAATATCGCCAGTAGCATCCAGAGTTCGGCAAAAGAAGCAAAAGATCTGCAGAAAAAGATCGATGAACTGAACAAGAAACTGGTGGAAAAGAACACCCTCACCTGGCAGGACAAAAAACAGATCCAGGAGCTTCTGGATAAACAAAAACAGATCAAAGAAAATCTGGAGAAAATTCAGCAGCAATACGAACAGAAAAACAGCCTGGAAGAGCAATTCAAAAACGTTGATCAATCGATCATCGATAAACAGAATCAACTGAACGAACTGTTTAATGAGGTGATGGACGAGGACACAAAGAAACTAGCCGAGGAACTGAGAAATATGCTCGATAAGATCGACAAAAACCAGGTCAGCCAGATGCTTGAAAAACTGAAGATGAGCAATAAAGATATTGAAAAAGAACTCGACCGGAACCTGGAACTCCTGAAACAAGCGGAATTTGAAAAAAAAATAAGCGAATCGATCGATAAGCTGAAAGAACTTTCGGAAAAACAGGATAAACTGTCCGAATCAACACAGGATAAAAAAGCCGACAAAGACCAGCTTGAAAATCAGCAGAAAAAGATCAACAAGGAATTTGACGACGCAAAGAAACAACTGGATGAACTGAAGGAAAAAAACAAAGAACTGCAGGAGCCCAACGAATTACCTGATCTGAGCAAGGATGAGCAAGACATCGACAATGAACTGGACAATTCGATGGAGTCAATGGATAAAAACGATAAAACAGCAGCCAGCAAATCGCAAAAGAATGCTGCAAAAAAGATGGCAACCATGTCGCAGAAACTCCAGGCATCGCAGAATGAAATGGAGTCTGTGCAAAACGAAGAAGACCTGGCAATGCTGAGACAGATCCTCGAAAACCTTGTCAGGATATCTTTTGACCAGGAAGACCAGATGAACCGTACCAAAACCATAAATAAAAGCGATCCTAAATATCTTATGCTGATCCAGGATCAGAATAACCTGAAGGAAGACCTGGGTTCGGTAGAAGATTCCCTATACCAGCTGGGGAAAAGGGAAATGATGATCAAGCCGTTCATTCTCCGTGAGATTTCTTCAATCAACAAAAATATAGGCGATGCCGTGAAAAACCTTAACGACCGCAATGTGTATGTTGCCGCCGTAAAACAGCAATTTGTGATGACTTCTGTAAATAACCTGGCCCTAATGCTGTCGGATGTGATGAAACAAATGGAAACGAACTCAAACATGCCAAGTTCACAGCAAGGTTCAGGAAAATGCAACAAGCCTGGTGGAAAAGGGAATAAGATGTCGATGAAATCTATGCGGGGAATGCAGGAACAACTCAATAAGCAGATGGAGGGCTTGAAAAAGGAAATGGAATCGATGAAAAGCGGGCAACAAAAACCAGGCAGTTCAGGCCAGAATGGGATGAGCGAAAAACTGGCAAAGCTGGCCGCCCAGCAGGAAGCGATCCGAAACGAAATGAGCAAATATGCAGACCAGCTCAATGAAGAAGGCATCAAGGACGCGGGATCTATGAGTGATATGATGAAAAAAATGGAAGAAACACAAAAAGACCTGGTCAACAAGAAAATCGTTCAGGAGACTATCAACCGACAGCGGGAAATCCTGACGCGCATGCTGGAATCAGAAAAAGCAGAAATAAAAAGAGGTGAGGAAGAAAAAAGACAATCTACAGAAGCAAAAAACCCACAAATAAGTAACCCTTTTTCAAATTTCAAGTATAACATTATAAAAAATGCTGCAACGGATCTATTAAAGACTGTTCAGCCGTCTTATAATTATTATTATAAGAATAAAATCAATAGTTATTTTTTGAAATTTGAATAGTTTTATGAACCGGATTTTTAAAGAATTAAAGATTCCTTCCAGCAACGAAAGCCTGACAAAGGTGGAAAAATTCGTGGACGAGATCTGCGAGGCATATTACATAACCAATTCTTATTATGGCAACATCCTGATGGCGATACTCGAAGCCGTTAAAAATGCCATCCTGCACGGAAACAAAACCAATCCGGACAAACATGTGAAAATTTCCTTTAAGAGCGTGCCCAACGGACTCTGCTTTTCGATTAAAGACCAGGGAGACGGATTTGATTTCAGGAATGTGCCGAACCCTATTGAGGCCGGTGATGGCTTAGCAGAAGATGTAGGAAAGGGCATTTTTCTGATCCGCTCGCTGGCTGATCAGGTATCCTATAATTCCAAAGGGAATGTTGTAAAGATCGTCTTTTTTATTTCCAGCATAAACCAGGAAACNNCGTTTACCCTGAAGAATAAAACAGGGATCCGTAAATGGCTGAATGTTGTCATCCGGGAAGAAAAGAAAAAACCATGGTATATCAACTTCATTTTTTGCAGCGACAAATACCTTCTTGAGTTAAACAAAACCTATCTACAGCACGAAATGCTTACCGATATTCTCACTTTCCCTTACCAGGACGACACTGATACCATTTCCGGCGATATTTTTGTCAGCATCGACAGGGTAAAGGAAAATGCGGCCAAATTCCGGCAGGATTTGGAAAAAGAATTACAAAGAGTCATGATTCATGGTGTTCTCCACCTCATCGGCTATTCTGATCATGGAAAGAAGAAGAAAGAAATCATGACAGAACGGGAAGATCATTACCTGAAAAAACTCTAAGTCGTCAGAAAGGCCGGATACCCGCTATGAACTTAAGAGAAAACATATTAAAACGCACGATATCAGCGCTTTATAATTTATATAATATGTTTTTTCATAATTCTTTTGATTTTTATGCGCATTCACCATGTGTCCGTCAATCTTAAACCTTTGGAAAGTCTCGATTTAGTGAGCATTTCGTATCTTTGCAGCCTATTTAATGAACGAATGTTTCACGTGGAACGTGTATGAGTTTCCTAAATATGATGTCATTGTCGTAGGCGCTGGCCATGCAGGATGTGAAGCGGCGGCAGCGGCTGCCAATCTTGGATCGAAGGTCTTGCTGATTACAATGAATATGACGAACATGGCACAGATGTCATGCAATCCTTCAATTGGTGGAATCGCCAAGGGTCAGATCGTTCGTGAAATTGACGCATTGGGTGGCTATACAGGTATCGTTTCTGACCGTACGATGATCCAGTTCCGGATGCTGAATAAATCAAAAGGACCTGCCATGTGGAGCCCGCGTTCTCAAAACGACCGGTTCCGGTTTTCCGAAGAATGGCGATCAATGCTGGAACAAACCAGGGATGTTGATTTCTGGCAGGATATGGTTCATGAAGTTGTGGTTGAAGGAGGGAAAGCAGTGGGTGTCAGAACAGGATTGGGACTTGAGTTTCGTTCAAAAGCTGTGGTCCTTTCAAATGGTACTTTTCTCAATGGAATAATTCATATCGGGGAAAAAAGTTTTGGAGGAGGAAGAATTGGCGAAAACGCCTCCATTGGCCTGACCGAAAACCTACTACAATTGGGATTCGAAGCAAGAAGAATGAAAACCGGCACACCGGTCCGTGTAGATGGAAGATCGCTGGATTTTTCAAAAATGGAAGAACAAAAAGGAGATGAAATCCCGGGGAAATTTTCTTTTACAGGGACAACTTATTTAACCAAACAAAGAAGTTGTTTCCTGGCCTATACGAACCTTGAAGTACATAATATCCTGCGGAAAGGGTTTGACCGGTCACCCTTATTCGCAGGAAGGATTTCTGGCAGGGGACCCAGGTATTGTCCTTCTATTGAAGATAAAATTGAACGCTTTTCGACCAAAAATCGACATCAGCTATTTATTGAACCGGAAGGATGGAATACAATTGAATACTATGTAAATGGATTTTCGTCATCTCTTCCTGAAGAGATCCAGTTTGAAGCATTACAAAGAGTCCCGGGATTTGAAAATGTAAAATTTTTCAGACCGGGTTATGCCATCGAATATGATTACTTTCCCCCCTATCAGCTAAGGCTTAACCTTGAGACCAAAATCATAGAGAATTTATTTTTTGCAGGGCAGATCAATGGTACCACAGGGTATGAAGAAGCCGCTGCGCAAGGATTAATCGCTGGCATCAACGCACATCTTAAAATTACCAGCCAACCTCCATTTGTACTAACGCGCTCACAGGCATATATCGGTGTATTGATCGACGACCTGATCACAAAAGGAACAGATGAGCCTTACCGGATGTTCACATCGCGGGCAGAATACCGATTATTACTTCGACAGGATAATGCCGATCACCGGCTCACTTCATTATCCAATAAAATCGGGCTTGCCTCAAAGGAACGTATGGAAATAGTGGAAGAAAAATCGAAAAATGTTAATAAGATTATCGACTTCCTCAAAAATGAAAACATTATTCCTAAAGAAATAAATCCTGTCCTGGAACAAAATAATACACAGGTCATTTCCCAGAGAGCGAAACTGGGTGTATTGTTATTGAGGCCTCAACTTAGCATTTTTGACCTTGCCCGGGGAAGTAAGGCTTTGTCGGAATTCCGCGATTCGGGGGCCTTCACGGACGAAGAACTGGAAGAAGCCGAAATACTGGTGAAATACGAAAACTACATCGAAAAAGAACAGGAAATCGTAGATAAGTTATTAAAATTTGAAAATATACCGCTCCGGGTTGATTTTGATTATCACGGGTTGAATTCCTTGTCGATGGAAGCACGGGAAAAACTTTCCAGGGTCAGACCGGAAACCATCGGACAGGCATCAAGAATTAGCGGGGTCTCTCCTGCCGACATTTCCGTATTAATTGTTTATCTTGGCAGATAAAATTGTTTCACGTGAAACAAACCAAATAAAAATGGAAAAACTAGTCTCCTGTCCGGTATGTGGAAAATCAAATTTTACTCCGTTTCTGCTAGGCAGTGATTTTTTTCTGACGAAGGAAGAATACACGATCGTAATATGCAACAGTTGTGGAATGAAATTTGTCAACCCCCGCCCGGAGGCAAGTGAGATCAGTAAATATTATGAGTCGCCTGATTATATTTCGCATGATACCGGTAAAAAAAACGGTTTCAATTTTCTTTACAGGCTAGTACGGAATTTCTTAATAAAGAAGAAATACAAACTTGTAAAAGAACATTCCAGGGGGAAAAAATTACTGGATATTGGATGCGGTACCGGTGAATTTATTTTTTTCTGTAAAAAAAATGGTTTCGATGTAACAGGGATCGAACCTGATAAAAACCCCAGGTTCTTTGCACAAACAAAGTACAAACTGGATATTCACGAAGAAGCATACCTCGACAATTTATTCCATCCCGAATTTGATGTCATTACCCTGTGGCATGTTCTGGAGCATGTTCACCTTCTTCATGAACGGATGAATAAAATCGTGGAAATCATGAAGCCCGATGGAACCCTTATTATTGCCGTTCCAAACAGTGATTCCTGGGANNCTGAGTGAAAAATATGCAAAAGGAAAACAAAATTATTTCAGGGCAGTTAGAAATGGGATAAGGTCAAATAATTTTGCAAGAAAGAACGAAAAAAATTATTCAAGTTTGATTTTTGTCCTGAAGAAAGAGAAAAATTGAAAATCATAATATATAACGCAAGAGGGGTGGTTTATGGCAGTAGAGGTCGAATTTCGGGCGATCATTCTTTATAAGTAAAAGAAAGGAGCTGTTTTTTATGTTGATTTTTTATAAAACGAAATGATTATTCATAAAGAAATTGGTAATAGAAAACTTTTCGGTTATTTTTTTACCGGGATGCTTCTGATTTTTCTGGCAGTGATCCTGAGAGGATTTTTTTCTATGCAGGAACGCCCGGAAAATGTCACGGAAAAATTTGCCCAGGTTCTTCATCAAAAAGAAAAATTGCTTTTAGAAGCAATTAAAAAATTGAAGGGAGTTTCATTTCAACAGAAAGATCAAAACCGGGTTGAACTGGAACGTAAATTTCAGGAGTTATACAAAAAGAACGGGATACTTTTATTTGTCTATGAAAATGACTCACTGGTTTACTGGTCGGCAAATTCTGTTTCCTGCCTGGAAAAATTATCCGGGAGATTCATTCAGGATACTGGTTATTTTGAAAAACAACAAAATGGCTGGTATGAGGTGATCAGGAAAAATGATTTTTCAAAAATATATGTCGGACAAATCCTGATAAAGAAACAATATCTTTTTGAGAATGAATACCTTAAAAACAATTTTGAAAAAGAATTCAAAGTTCCGGAAGGAACTGACCTCGATATCCGGTATGGCCGGAATTCAATTCTCACGGCCGGTGGCAGGTTCCTTTTCTGTTTAAGAATCCCCACGAACCCCGACCTCCCGAAAACACAGGTATTTGTCCTCTTTCTGATCTACCTGGCTGGTTTTATCCTGCTGCTGGTTTCACTTTATAAGTTATATTGCCGTCTTGAACACCATTTTCCCTCACGTGTACTTTTTCTCCTGAGTTTTACCATAGATGTCATCCTTATCCGCGTAATTCAGTTTTATTTTCATTTACCAAAGGTTTTATACGATTCAAAAATGTTTGGGCCGGAATCCTTTTCTTCATCCCTTCTTCTTCCATCCCTGGGCGATTTCCTGGTAAACAGTATCCTGCTCCTCTTCCTTTCTTATGTGTTTTTCAGGCATTACCCTGGGTTTATGAAAACTCAAAACCGCAAAAAAAACATACGAAGAACGGTTGCAGTTTTCCTGCTCCTCCTGATCCTTGCCGGATATTTTGCAATCATTGAAGTTATTCAGGACCTGGTTGTGAATTCAACGATTCCGTTTAACCTCCAGGATATTTCAAGCCTGAATATTTCGAGCATCGCAGGTTGCTTCATCATTTCGGCGGTCTTCCTTTCCTTTTTCCTGGTTGGAATCCGATTATTTCAATCCTTTTTCGACCTTACAGGGATCAGGGATATTCATAACAGCAAGAGAAAAAGAATAACCAATACCTCCCTGTCGAGGATCGTTCTCTATCTTATTTTCTTTTCGGTGACTGGAACATTCGTATTGAATCAGTTTAATGATTCCATTGAAAAAGAAAAACGAAAGCTTTTAGCTTTGAAATTGGGTACAACCCGCGATGCATTGGCAGAGTTGATATTCTCTAAAACCGAGCAAAAAATTCTGGGCGATTCCCTGTTCATGAACATCATTTCCGACAGTACCCGGCAAAATTCAGAAGAGGTTGAAGATAGCGTTGAACGGTACCTGCAAAGCAATTATTTCAGGGGATACTGGAACAACTATACGTTACAGGCAACAATCTGTTCAGAGAAAAAGACCTTACGGGTACAACCGCATAACTATATCATCAATTGCAAAACCTATTTTCAAAATATTATCAATGAGTTTGGCAAGCCTACCATGAGCAGGTCCCTGTATTTCCTCGACTATGGATATGGGTATAAAAATTACCTTGCCGTGTTCCCGGTTACGACTGGCCAGAAAAAATCAAAAGTTATTAAAAATGCCTACATCGAAATAGGTTCTAAATTGATTTTCAAAGACATAGGATATCCTGAATTACTGATCGATAGAAAAGAAGGACAAACTCCCGATCTTTCCAATTATTCCTATGCATATTACAGAAATGGAAAACTGACACACCGGGTTGGGAATGTTCAATACAGCCTGGAACTCGATCATGCCGTAGATCAGCATCATACAGTGGCACATTATTATTCCATGGAAAGTTACAGCCACTATTGCTATCCAATCGACAAGAGTAATATACTCATTATCAGCAGAAAAGAAAATTCTCTTCTGGACAGGATTGCACCGTTTTCTTATCTTTTTTTCTTCTTCACACTCTTTTCCATACTTTTTTTCATGATCATCCGGTTTTCGGATGTGATGAACATTTCTTTCCTCCGGTTGAGCGACCGGTTGCAACTATCCATGTCGGGGATCCTGGGCATATCCTTGTTGATCACCGGAGGACTTATCGTTTATTATATCATCAGCCTGAATACAGCTAAGAACCAGGAAAATCTTAGTGAACGTACTCATTCCCTGCTTGTTGAATTGCAACATAAAATAGGAAATTCACCTGATTTTTCAGAACTGGGGAAAGAGGAACTGAACGAAATAATGACGGAATTTTCCAATGTTTTTTTCGTTGATGTTAACCTCTATAGTCCGCAAGGAAGACTAATTGCCACCTCTCGGCCGGAGATTTTCGAGGAGGGATTGTCTTCTGAGTTAATGAACAGGGAAGCCTTTTCTCAACTGAATTATTTTAATAATTCGTATTACTTCCAGAGGGAAAAAATCGGTGAAAATGGCTACAATTCAGCTTATATGCCATTCTTCAATGAAAGGAATCAACTGCTTGCATATCTTAATCTACCCTATTTTGCCCGTCAGGATGACCTGAAAAAGGAAATCTCTGCGTTTCTCGTCGCCTTCATCAATGTATATGTCTTTTTTATTATTGTGGGAATATTTCTCGCTTTGTTCGTTTCAAACTACATCAGCCGACCCCTTAGAATCCTGGCATCACGCATCAGCCAGTTGTCCTTTGGGAAACACAACGAAAAGATCAAATGGAAACGCAGGGACGAAATCGGGCAACTTGTGGATGAGTACAACCGGATGATCGATGAACTTGTTAAAAGCGCCGATTTACTGGCCAGATCTGAACGCGAAACGGCATGGAGAGAAATGGCAAGACAGGTCGCGCATGAAATTAAAAATCCGCTTACACCGATGAAACTTAGCGTCCAACATCTTGAGAAAGCATGGATAGATCATACCTCCGATTGGGACGAAAGACTGAAAAGGTTCACAGAAACCATGACGGAACAAATTGAATCCTTGTCAGCCATTGCCTCCGAATTTTCCGATTTTGCCAAGATGCCGGTCACGCAACCGGAAAACCTTGATCTCAATGAAATCCTGGAAAATGTCAAAGAACTTTACCAGGACACTTCACGGATCCGGTTCGAATTCCGATACAATAGCCGCGTTTCGCATACAATCCTGGGCGACAGGAAACAACTCCTGAGGGTATTCACCAACCTGACCAATAATGCCGTTCAGGCGATCGGGAATAAAGAGGAGGGAGTAATCAGCATTGAACTTAAATCGGCAGATACTAAATATTGTTTAAAGATATCGGACAGCGGCAGCGGAATCTCAGCAGAGATATCAGACCGGATCTTCCAGCCAAATTTTACCACAAAATCCGGGGGAATGGGATTAGGTCTTGCCATCGTAAAAAGCATTATTCATAGCCTGGGAGGAGAGATCAGCTTTGAGTCGAAGGAAGGTTCAGGAACTACATTTATCCTCGTTTTCCCGGCACTGGAAGCGATGAAACACAAAGAAGAGCCGTGAAACAATAGGGAAGATGGAGTCTCAACAAGGAGAAGATCCAATTCCAGGCAGGAACAGAACAGTATTTACAATGACATAGAATAACAATGAAAAAAAAGACTTTAATTTACGGGTTACTTATTCTTCTCCTCTTTTCAGGGTGTAAAAAAAACAATGAAATTATCCGGTATCATAAATTTAATGACCAAATATGGAACCGATTCGAAAAACTCAGGTTTGATATCCCGATCATGGATATTGACAAGCGCTATGATGTTTATTTCTTTGCCAATCATACGAAAGACTATGAGTTTGATAATCTTGAGTTCAATATGATCATGACCACACCCTCCGGAGAAGAAAGGATCAAGGAGTATAAGTTTTTATTGAAAAATAAAACAGGAGGGTTTACCGGGAACTGTAGCCGGGATTCCTGCACAGCCTCCATTGCCCTGAAAAAGGGTCTGCGAATGGGAAAAAAGGGGATGTTACGGATTGAAATCGAAACACTGGTGCCCCGCCTGCAAGTCAATGCATTACTTGGAGTCGGAATTCGCCTGGTTCCTTCCGGTCAGTAATTCCTGTATTCGTTGTTTATCAAGGGAAATCTGAGTTTTTAATGCCTCGAGGTTGGGGAATTTCATTTCATCCCTGATACGGTCAACGAAAAACAGGGTTAAATCATACCCATAGAGATCATCAGAAAAATCAAACAGATTTACTTCTATTGTTAATTCGTGTTGTTCAAAGGTCGGACGTATCCCGATGTTGACCATTCCGTTATATAGTCTCTTATGATGTTGGATTCTGACAGCATAAACCCCATTCGCAAGAAACAAAGGAGAAATCTCCTTCAGTTTGAGATTGGCTGTCGGGAAACCCAGGGTTCTTCCCAATTGGCTACCTTCAATTACCGTTCCCTGTAAGGAATAATAATCACCCAAAATCGCATTGGCCTCCCGGATGTTACCCTCTGCAAGCGCCTTTCTTACCTTTAAGGGAATTTTTTTCGTTTTCATTCAACAAAGCTACACAATTTTGTGGGTGATATATTCCTACCTGGAGGTCAAATTTAGAATTATTATGGATAAAGTGTACGGTGACATTCAGTACAGAAGTATGTTTTCCAGTTGTTTTTCACATCCACCGGATGTACAAATTCCATTGTTTTATCGAAAGAGCTATATTGCATATTGTTTGAAGGCCCCTGGGAAACGAAGGAGTGGCATAAGTTGCAGTCTTTGGATATCACTTTTCCCTTTTTTGACGTATGCCGGTCGGAATGGCAACGAAAACAGCCATCTGATTCGAGGTGCCCGATATGGTTGAGGTATTTGTTTGAGGTCACACGCATGTAAGGAAAAACATTAAGGGAAAATTCGTTCTCAACACTTGCGATGGCTTTGTCGATCAAGGATTTTTTGCCAGCATAGATGCCCGGGAATTTTATCTTATAAAAATTATTGATGCTGTCGCGGATGTAACGTAAAGAAGAATCCTTATCTGTAAATGGACCTTTAAGGACGTTCATCGCGACTTTTTTAATGAAAGGCAATTCTGACGGTATTTCTCCCGTCATCATTCCTTCGTCAACAAAAACCGGGGCTGAATTGTAAGAATGAGAAGGCCGGTTATGACAATCCATACAGTCCATAATCCTGTGCTCGAGGGTATCAAGCGCTTTTTGTGTAAGCATATTCTCTGTATCCTGGAAAATCTGGACATCGCCGGTTTTCAGGTTGGTGAACTTCACCCAGGGGATGGATTCCCTATCCTTTGAAGATGAAACATATTCGATCCGCATATCTTTGTTGATGTGCCAGTGAATGCCACCGGACAGCCCCATGGTATTGTAGTTTGGGCTGATCTTCATCAACAGGGAAACATTCCATTCGGTATTCAGGCTGTCGGTGAGATAGGTTCTTCTATTATCCAGTTTCGGGGAATAAAATTTTTCCGGCCAATGACANNAACAAAACGGAATAAACCTGGTAAAGCCCTGACAGCTTTGATTTTACGTACCAGTCGGCGCCTTCTCCCACATGACACTCCACGCAGGCTACGCGTGCGTGGGGTGAATGAAGATAGGTAACATATTCCGGTTCCATCACTTTATGGCAAAGTTTACCGCAAAAGGGAACAGATTCGGTAAAGTTAAAAGCCTCGTAACTTCCTACTGCCGAAATAATCAGGAAAAGGAATGTAAAGATCGAGAACATTAATAAACGGTGGCGCTGCCTGCTGCTGTTCATATCCAGCACCGGCCACTTGAGTTCGCCTTCTCTGCTTATCCTCCGGCGTTTCACGAACATTCCAATGGGTATCAGGATCAATCCGATCACAAGGATGGCGGGAAGAATGATGTAAGTAAACATCCCGTTGTAGGGATTATCATGACTGGTAAACAGCGACTCGATAAAAAGAATAATGATAAGTATGAAGCTGTTAATAACAAGGATAGCCCCAATGATGCTGATCCAATTGGAAACAGATTTTGGCATTTTCATAGTGGAAAGAAGTTAAAAAGTACTATTTACCGGGAAATTTACGAAAATAATTATACATACCTGAAATTCCAAATCAGAAAAAAAAGAAATCCTTCCTTTTCAGAATTCAAGGTATATGCGACAAGGGATTCTGTCTGACGCTGAACAACAAGTAAAAATTTTTTTCAGGACGAACTATCCGGCTTTTTTTTGCTTATCTGTTTGATTTTAATCAGCTGGATGACGGCATAGATATAATGCGCCCAAACCCCTGTCAGCATAATGATCAGTGTTACAATCATCCAGATCGGGGCAATGGGTGTCCATAATTCCCGGGTTGGTTTTTCTGCAAGATAATATTGTTTCGGAATACCCCAGGAAATGGAAGATTGTCCCTGAACATTCCCGAACACATCGTTATCTTCAATCCTGGCAATCACTATAATATTTCCAAGAGAATCGCCGACAAGGTTCCCTGGATATTCCACTTTCCCCTTTCCTGCAACATCAAGATCGGTTTCACCGATCTTCAGAAGGTTAAACAACCGCGGAACATAGACAATAATTTTTTCTTTTTGGATCGGTTTTATAGCATCTTTGCGGTCGACCTGGGTAGCTGTGACAAGGATAAAACGTAAGGAATCTTCTTTCGAAAAATTGACAGTGATCCTGGCAAATTTAGCGGTGAAAGTCTCTAAAGCAGGCCGGTATTTATCTTTTCCATTGAATTTTGCAGTATAGGTGGTTTTGCCATCTTTATCCTGGGGTAATCCTTTTGCAACGGGGAGTTTTAGTACTGCGTTTCCTTCTTCATCGGCTTTAGCCTGCCCGAGGTTCCGTGTTTTTTTATCTCCTGAAGCAAAAAATTCGATCACAGCATTTTTTATGGCGAAAACGCCCTTCTCTTTCTTGTCAAAGATGTTTGCGTTCAGGATGATGGTATCATTGGAATTAAGGTAAGTAAAGGTAATGGTCGGTGTGATCGCGGTAGCTGAATCCTTCTTAATTTGCGCAGAAGTAACCAGATTGTAACAACACAGCAGGAAAATGAAAATGATCCGGATTTTATTTTGAGTTTGCATATCACTGGAGGTTTTTATCCCATACTAAAATGGGTTGTTACAACAAAGATTCTTCTGCTTTGAACAATTCTGAGGATTCTGGTTTGGGTATTTCTGCCATCTCAGAAACATTCATTACCGGCACAAATTTAGAAGCAAGGGTAAAAAGCAGGCAAAAAAGAGCAACCCCCGCAGCCATGAGTGAAAATTCGACCCAGGTACCCGTGTAATTAACCCAGTCGGGTCTTGAATCCTGGATCGGGAGATAAGGGGATTCCAGTGTTGGAATCACGATCAGATATCGGTTGAACCAGAGCGCTACAATGACGACCAGGGCCGAAAGAGTAATGTTGGTTATGGTTCTTAGCTTCGCGATGCCGACTACCAGCAGGGGAATTAAAACTCCGATATAGTTGGAGAAAATGAACGGCCAGTAATATTCTGTAAAAAGAATCCGGATAAGGCTTTCGTCATTTTTTTCTGAACCATACCATTTTGTCAGGTAATCGCTAAAGGTAAAATATCCAAACAGTGCAGCCAGAACGACCATTAAAACCCCCATCGCAACAAAATGCTTTCGGGTGATATATTGGTCAAGATGATAAACTTTCCGGAACACCCACATGGCAATGATGAGCACACCGGTACCGGAATAAACAGCGGCAATCACAAAGTAGGGACCAAAAATGGTACTGTGCCAACCCGGTTGCAAGGTGACACTGAAGATCCAGGCCAAAACAGAATACACGATGATCGCAATGGCGATAACCATGGTCGCCATGATGTCTGTAGCTCTTCTAAGTCGTTTTTCCTGTTCGGGAGTTCCGGTATATCCAAGGGCCAGCATGGAATATACTTTTTTTCTCCATGCCGGAATTTTCAGTTCTGAAAAGTCCCTCAGGCTGGCAATATCCCTCAGGATAGAAAGGTATAGAAAAATGAGGCACCCGAAGATGTCGGTGGAGATCGCAATGACGTCCCAGGTGATGGGTGACTGTATTCTGCCGAAGAGTGCAAGGTAATAAAGCCGATCGAGCCGGCCGATGCAGAGCAAAATATAACCAGGCCCGATCAGCAGGGAAATAATGGCAAGGTATTCTGCCATCCGGATGATGGGTTTTCTCCACTCTGTGCGGAAAAGTTGCAGTGTTCCGGAGATAATAGCTCCGGAATAACTCATTCCCATAAAGAAAATGAAATTTACGATATAGATTCCCCAGACAACATTGTCGCGCATCCCGGTAACGATATGCCCCTTGGTGACCTGGGTCACAAAAGCATAAACGCCCAAACCGATCACCCCCAACAGGAAGAGGATCCAAACCAGTGTTGCGGAGCTTACCTTTTCAAGCTGTGGGGCAAATTGCCGCAGCAGTTTTTCCTTGGTGTCTTTATTTTCCATGGCTAAAGTTTGTGGGTCTTACCGTAGGGTGTATTTTTAAATCTATTCTTAACACTTTCCTTGAGATCATTAAAACCACTTTCTACAGGAAACTGACGTTCAACAGGCGGAAGATAATAAACGCTGGGCCGTGTGCCAAGGACTTCGAGGTAACGGTATCCTGAGCGGTCACGGATCAGTTCACTGAACCGGAATGTTTCAGCCCCATTGGTGACAGTATCTTCATCAATATCGCCAAAATAGATAACTCCCATGGGACAATTTTGCGCGCAGTACGGCAGTTTCCCCATGCGAACAAGGTCGGGACAAAAATCGCATTTTGATACGGTTCCTTCTTTCCCGGGACTGCTGGCTTCCGGTGAATACGGCTCTTTATCCTCGGCGTATTCGGGATAATCTTTCCATGCGAAAACACGCGTGGAATAAGGACACCCGGTCATACAGAATTTACACCCGATGCACCGTTCGTTATCAATAAGAACAATTCCGTCACTTCTTTTATACGTTGCCCCCACGGGGCAAACGCTCACACAAAGCGGGTTATCACAATGAAAACAAGGCTTTGGAAACCAATATGGTGCCGATTTTTCAGAATCCTGTAATAGGTATACCTTCATGAATTCCTGGCTGCTGGGAAGATGATGGCCTTTCTGGCAGGACTCAACACATTTTCGTGCATTTTTACATTTGGCCAGATCGATCACCATCACGAATTTTCTACCCGGTATCCCTTTATGGGATTCTTCCCTGGAAACCCGGGGAGAATGAATCAGGGATTTATCAACCTCCACCAACTCGCCTTCTGTCGTAAGAACTTTTACCTTCTCTCCTGATGTTGGCTTTGATTTATCAATATAAGCTGCAAGCAGGCTGCCACCGGCAACCATTCCTGCCCCGGCAACCAGGCCTTTCTTAAGAAATTGCCTCCGGGAACTTTTTTTGTTTTCGTTTTTATCTTTCACAAGAAAAAGATTAAAGAAGAGTTATTTTTTAAGGAAAAGAAGAATCAGTGACTTTCATGATATCCGTCTATCATACTCTTAAAATTGCTGAGCGGTGACTTCCCGATCGTGCAGAAATAAATATGAATAAACATAAACAAGGAAACCAGAAATGCTGCAGTAATATGGAAAAGGTCAATAAGATGGAGTCCGCTGGCCCAAAATAACCGGGAAGGAATTACCTCGGGATACAGCAATGCCCATCCTGTAATCATAATGATGGGAATCAGGATATACATGGCGCCAACGTAAGTTACCTGTTGGAGCGGATTGAATTTCCTTTCTGAATTTAATGGGTAAGGGGCCATTTCTCCTTTAAATAAGCCCCTGGTGTAATATCTGAATTGAGTCTTCACGCGACTGGACAGACCGGGGAAAATGAGTTTGTAATATTTTCCATTATGTGTAACTATATTCCCCAGAAAGAAAAGAAGATAATTCACACTTAAAATGATCCCTACAATATTATGAATCGAAACTGCCACATCAAAACGGATCATAGGAAATTTCGGATTGGAGAATTGCATGCTGATACCGGTAATGATCGAAATCAAACACAGAATAGCATTGAACAGATGCCATAACCGGATCCAGACCGGGTACAAATAAATTCTTTCTTCTGTCATGGGTCTTATGAGATTATTCCGTTAGAACATTCTTTTAAAAGCATGAATGATAATTCCCAGGATCACAATAGAAAAAAGAANNAATTCGGAATTGGAAGAATGACACTGGTCACAATTCCTTACAGCTTCTTTTTTGGGGAGGATTTTGTGCGCAACCAAAGTACTATCATTGATTTTCTTTGTATGGCATTCAATACAACGCACAGAAAGAAAATGCAACTTCTGGTTTGGAATCCAGTCATGCTTTTTAAGAAGATTCGGGCTGGCTTTATCGGTCAATAACTGATAATTGGACAAATTCCCGTGACAATTCAAACAAATAGCATTGTCGTAAGCTATTGTTTGTTTGATGTTTTCATTGGTGCGGGCATTGATTTTATAAGTATGCGAATTATGGCACATCCAGCAGGTAAAATCTTCACTGTGTTTTTCCGAATGCACGCTTTCCTGGAATTCCTTTTCAATATTTTCAAAATGAAACTTTGCATATTTTTCATCACCCCCATGGCAATCGAGGCAATTCGGCTTTGATTCCATGCGGAGGTTTCCCTGGTGCGGGAAGGTATTATAATCTTCGGAATGGCAATCGATACATTTGAACTCACGGTGGTTGGATTCATAAAAAACCGACCGGTCAATGATGAGCTCGGCATACATTTTTTTTGTGTCCTTTTTCTTAGATTCACTGTTTTCGTAAGAATATTTTGACTGCCCATGACATTTAAAGCAGTTTTCATTCTTCGCGGCATTTTTATGATTTGAATACCGGGTATCCTGAGGAGGTGTATTCTCTTTTTGAATGACTGTCGAGTCGATAAGGCCGGATTTTGAATTAGCCGAGAAGCCAAGGGGAAAAATAATCGCGGAAAAAACAAGTAAAATCAGGACGATCCAGACTGGCCGGTAGTTAAGTTTTTTGACCATAAAATAAACTTCACGTAAAAACGATGGAATCAATTTGTTAAAAGAAATTGGGTGTTTTCAGAACCTTAAAAACACCCAATTTGCTTTTCAACGAAACCTTATTTTTTAAATGTGCGCATATAAGCCACGAGTGCCCAACGGTCATTTGCGTCGGGAAGTTTCTTTTCGTAGGCTGGCATTTCATCACGCCCGATTGAAGTTTTGTAGAATAATTCGCCATCGGTCATACCCTGGAAAGCTGCTCCGGAGAAATCCCCCGGGAAGGTTTTCAATGAAGCTCCCTTGGGGCCGTCACCTAAACCTTTGGAGCCATGACAGGATTTGCAGTTCTTAGCCCAAAGATCTTTTCCGTTGCTGATCACGGATGCGTCTTTCAGGTTAACAGCTGCTTTTATCGATTTATTCTTATCGGGAACAGGCCATGGTTTTGCTTTTGCCTGTTGAGCGTTGACCGTATTCCCAAGCACAAATACTACTGCAATGATCATCATCACCAGTAGGGCAATCGCTTTCTGTGTTTTTTTCATTGATTTTAATGTGTTAAGGTTAAACAATTAAGGTTAATTAAAAGGTCCACAAACGTGTAATATTGAATCCAATCAGGATTACTCCGTTATAAGGGTTATTATCATTGTAAAAAGCTACTTCCTGAGGAACAATACCTTGCGCGGCAGCAAAAAAGATCTGGAACGCATGGGTACTTGTTGAAACTTCAATTCCCAATCCGGCATTCGGCCAGGGTTTCTTGTTCACGTAGGTCAGAACAGATTGAGAATAAGTGGCAATGATGGACATCTGTGGACTGATCTTCAGGCGGCCGATCCCGGATATCTGGAGATTGTCATTGTACGTGGGGTTAACGTACCAATCCCGTTTGGTGACGGCTGAATCCACGATGTTATAATGAACCCATGCAATTCCGACCTGGGCGGAGAACATTTTGCCGAACCTTCTTGCAATCATCAGCTCGCTATAATAGGAGAAACGATCGCGAGATTTAAAATCAGTACCAAAGCTCGATTTATTCAAACAATTGATCGCCATGTTACCATAAACTGCCATTGTAAATGGAAATCCACCTTTACGCTGACGCAGAAAGGTATATTTTAGTTGGAGGTCCTGGATCCTTTTATTCTTGGTTGTTCCCAATCCAATCAGTACATTTTTATTGATGGTAAAGTCGAGTCCGAAACGGATATTGGAAGCGCCCCAGATCCCAGCCAGGTCGGTCCATCCGTTCTGGATCGTCCCGAACCGATGCTCGATAACCATTTGCAGTGAATGGGCAGGAGGCAATGCCACTGTTTGATAATCAATAAAATAGCCACTTTCAAATGGGGCTTTTACCAAGGGTTTTTTTGTTTGTACAGGGATGGAATCCTGGGCAAAAACAATGCAAACGCCGGTGAAGAAAAAAACCAAGCCAATAAGTAATTTTTTCATAAAATCAGGTATAGGTTTATGCATATTGAGATAAAATTTATTAAACATGAATAACCGGATCAATTGTCCAGTGCACCTTGTTTGATCCACGCCAGAACAAGATCAGCCTGGTCGGCGGTGCAATGACTTGACATTCCTCCTCCGGGTGCCATTTCTGTATAGAGAATACTTTGAACCGGGGAACCGGTGTTGATAAAGTTTCCCGATTTAAGACTGTTATAAGCTTGTCCTGTCAGTAAGTTTGGGTTTACAGTTCCCGAATGGCAGAATGAAACTGCGCACCCGGCTGTGAAGATCGGCTGAATGGTATCTTTAAAGCTGATTTTCAGGTTGGGATTGATATTGCTTTGTGCAGGTACGACAGTGTCTTTAGCACAAGAGGCAAAAATCAACACTCCGATCAGGAATACCAACAAACCACCAAAGATTTTCTTTTGCATGATGAAACGTTTTATAATTGACAATAAAAATATTGAAAGTAAAAATAAGGTATTTGTGTTAAATATCGAAAAAAAGGCTTCAGATTTTTTCTGAAGCCTTTAGACACATACCAAAAGAAATTAATAACCCTTTGCGGTAAAATTTGCATTTCCCGCCACTAGCAAATCATGAGTATATTGATAATTGTGAACACCTATACTGCGGTCAGCATAAATAAGCATAAAATTCCAGTATACTGCCAGGTCAGCTTGGGCATATTTCTTGGGCTTGATTACCATATTGACGGTATCAAGCATGCCGAAAGTAGCAAGTTTTAATTTTAACGCATTGTAGAGACCGGTGATTGTCGTCTGTGCTCCGCTAATGTCGAAAGATGTTGCACTGGGGTGACAGGGTTTACAAACTGCAAAGTTTTCACCGTTTGTTGGGCTGTTTATAATGAGTGTATGTCCGCCGAGAACATTCCCTACAGCATTCGCGCCATGGCAACCCATGCAACCAACTGTATCTCTATGCGGTGAGTTTTCGAAAGATGCATCATTATATGCGCCTTTACCGGCAAGTATATTTGACTGTGGCCCATGATGCGGCCCCCATCTGCTACTGGTTATACTGATAGAATCAGTGTTAGAGGATGGTTTAGATAAACCAGGACTTGCTACACGTGCCTGGTGACACCTTCCGCAAAGATTTGCGGTACCATGATTGGCAGTAAAATGCTGCGTTTGCGTTGAGTCAAAACGCCAACGATACTGAGCAGTTGTTGCCAATGACCAGTCGGCATTCGTATAAGTTTTATGGATCTGGTGACAAGTGCGGCAGTTGATCGGTGCTGCATCAGTAACACCAGATGGAGCATTAAACATTCCGGAAGCATTGACTTCTGCAAAACCCTGGCTGGAATGACAGGGAGCACAAGCAGCCTGGGCAGCCTCCGAAAGAGTACTACCTGATGCATGATGTGATGCATTATACTGGAAAATTTTTGCAACAATGGTGTCGGCGAAATTATGACACTCCTGGCAGGTTGCAGCTNNGCCAGGAAAAGTTTGGTAATCTTCTTCATAATATCAGGTTGGTTTTGGTTAATGGTTTCTTTGTATGAAAGTATGCTTATGCGAATTATTCCGGAAACAAATATACTGTTAATAAAAAAACAACAACCTTGCCAGGTAATGATATATATATATATATATATTGAGATTTGTTAAGTAAAATGCGATCAAAATCAACAATTCATTGATATTTGTCAACAAATGGCTAAAAGAAAATGATTAATTTCTGGTGCAAAGAGAAAGGAAAATCAGAATTACCCGGTTTCGCTGATCTTCTTTAACTGCTGAGGATTCAAGATATGGAGAC
This sequence comes from Bacteroidales bacterium, assembly GCA_003142515.1. Classification (GTDB taxonomy): domain Bacteria; phylum Bacteroidota; class Bacteroidia; order Bacteroidales; family FEN-979; genus FEN-979. Next base: position 2,713 of record PLMO01000033.1, on the reverse strand, counting down.
TATTACCGTCGACAGTCAGGATCCCTTCATCTTTAAATTCTTTAAGGATCCGGATCGCGCTTTCTTTTGACATGCCTGATAGATCGGCCAGGTCTTGGCGTGAGATGGTCATTTCGAAGGGGTTTCTGCCATATATTTTGTCGGAGAGGTAAAATAAAGCATCTGCAATCCGTCCGTTCATCTGTTTTTGTGTAAGGCTGATAAACTGTTCAAAATTAAAGATGGTCATAATGCTTATGCGCCGGATGAATTCATCCGCAAAGTCAGGATTACCTCGCATAATCTGTCTAAATGTGGTTACGTCCACCAGGCAGGCAGTGGAATCTTCAACTGCTGAAGCGGAATAATGATGGCGGTTATCGACATAAATGCCGGGTCCCAAAATATAATCTACCGGTTTCACCAGCGAAAGGATCAGATTTTTTCCGTATCCTTCGATGTAGAGTTTGGCTAAGCCAGTGGTCAGACAGAGAAAATGCGGTGACGGGGTTCCCTGTTTAAACATCATCTCCCCGGCCTTGAAACTGACTTCATAATGGTTGTTATTTATCAGCTCCAGTTCGGTTGTGGAAAGCGAACTAAAGATCGAATCTTTACACTTACAATCAACGCAATTATGAGACTGGATAAACCTTGCCATTTATAATAAATTAATTCCTGATCCGGAAAACAGAGAGACAAAATTAAAAATAAAATGAATCAAATCCGAAAAACGAAGAATATTTCTCAATATTTAATTGATATTTGTCAATTGTGGTAATGGAAACAGATTCTTTTTCTCTATTGTGCAAAAAACCAAAGGGAAACAGGAGTATCTTGAATTTCAGGAGATCTGCCTTAACAAGCCATGGGCCAGAAGATACTGTGCAATCTGGATGGCATTGGTGGCAGCTCCCTTCCGGAGGTTATCTGTGACAATAAAGAGGTTCAGCGTATTCGGCTGGGATTCATCCTTACGGATCCTTCCCACGAAGACCTCATCTTTTCCACGTGCATACAAAGGCATAGGATATAGATTATTTGCCGGGTCATCCTGAATCACTATTCCTTCTGTTTGAGAAAGGAGCGTCCTTGCCTTTTCAGGATCAACCGCTGTTTCAAATTCAACATTAACGGAAGCAGAATGACCACCTGTTACTGGTACACGGACTACCGTCCCGGTGATTTGTAAAAAAGGAGCAGCAAGGATTTTCCGGGTTTCGTTTACCAGTTTTATTTCTTCGGAAGTGTATCCATTAGGAAGAAAATAACCTCCATGGGGAAAAATGTTAAGGTCAATGGGATGAGGATAGGCCATTTCTCCGACTATGCCTTGTCGTTCATTTTCAAGCTGTCTCACCGCTTTGATCCCCGTTCCGGTTACCGACTGATAGGTTGAGATCACGATTCGTTTGATCTGGTATTTTCTATGCAAGGGCGCGAGGGCAACAACAATCCCGATGGTGGAACAATTTGGGTTTGCAATGATTTTATCCTGATTTGTGAGAATATTTCCGTTGATCTCCGGAACTACAAGCGGAACTTCCTCGTTCATTCGCCAGGCTGATGAGTTATCAATCACCGTTGCACCGGCTGCAACATACTTGGGGACCCATTCCAGGGAAGTCGATCCACCTGCAGAAAAAATGGCAATCTCCGGGTTTTCGGCGATGGCTTGTTCGTGTGTCAGGATGACATACTCCTTATCTCTGAAAGAAATCGTTTTTCCTGTCGATTTCGGAGAGGCAACCGGAAGCAACCGAAAAGAACCTAAATCCCTTTCCCCGATAACTTTCAGCATTTCACGGCCCACCAGGCCGGTAGCTCCAACGACTGCAATTTTCATGAATTCCCCGATGTTTAATTTTTATGAGGAACAAAGGTAAATGAAGAAATTCGAATTTGATGTATTACCTTTTCGATTTTCTCCGATTAAGGAGAAAAAACGATATGCAAAAGCAGTTTGTTCTCTTAATATTATTGAGTCTGGCAATTAATTTAAAAGCCCAGTTCAGTGATGATTTTACCGATGGCGATTTTAAACGGAACCCGCAGTGGGTTGGCGATACCGGGAAATTTGAAGTCAATACAGCAGGACAACTCCATCTTTCAGCTTCGGGAACTGACACCTCGGTGCTTGTTACTACCAATTCAAGAGTTGAAAGAACCGAATGGACATTTTGGGTGAAATTGTCGTTCAATACCTCGGCGAATAATTATGCAAGAGTATACCTGGTTTCTGACAACGCTAACCTGGAAGGCCCTGTAAACGGTTACTTTCTTCAAATCGGAGGAAGCAACGACAGCATTTCCTTCATCAGACAAACCGGAACCCGCATGGAAAAACTTTTCCGGGGCAATTTTTCCTGCACAAATCATTCGACCAATATCTTCCGGCTGAAAATGATCCATGATTCCATAGGAACGTGGATACTCTATGCGGATAACGCCGGTGGTACGAATTACTTGGAAGAAGGCCAATGTATGGATTCGGGCATGTCTTCTTCTTCCTGGTTTGGTGTTTTTTGCCAATATACCACAAGCAATTCGACAAAATTCTACTTTGACGATTTTTATGTGGGTTATATCCGAATTGACACCCTTCCTCCTTCTGTAGATTCCCTGACTTTAACAGATAGTACCCACATGTCGGTAATATTTTCGGAAAATGTCGGAGTCACATCGGCCGGGGACATCCATCATTATTATTCCAAAATGAACGGAAACCCGCTTC